>CAYVPL010000024.1:0-17661 GCA_964453755.1 uncultured Planctomycetales bacterium | reverse complement strand
CGGCAAAATGCGGGTCGCCCACCAGCAGTGCGGACCAGTCCGCGGCGGACGGCTCGGCGCGCGGCAGATTGCGCAGCGGTTGCAGCATCGAGGCGGAGGCGAGCCGGGCAATCGCGGGCCCCTCGTCCAGGAAAAAGCGGCAGTTGCGCAAATCCAGGCTGGGCACCGTCACCAGCGCCTCGAAGGGCAGCCGCGTCAGCGGTCCGTCGGCGACGAGATACAACACCGACGCCTGCGCCACTTCTTGCCAGAGCGCCTCCGGCAGCAAGGCTGCGAACAGTTCGTGCAAGGCAGCCGCGCTCTCCGCCTCGGCAGTCATGGATTCCCGAGCCAGGGCGGCCACGGCCTGCTCGACGCTCAGCGCCAGTTCGGCGGTCCGCTCGCGGCTGCCGGACAGGAGGCCCGCTTGCGCGACGGACGATTTCGCAGGCTCGAGCAGCAGATAGGTCAGTGACGTCTCGCTCCAGGAATAGACGAGCATCAACTCGTCCGCGGCGAGGAGTCGCGTGACTTCGGCAGTCTGCGCGGTGGCCCCTTGGGCGATGGCCTGACGCCAGGCCGGATCTTCCACGCTTTCCGCCATCCACTCGTCGCGCAGCCGAAAGGCCAGCTCGCGCCCTGCCTCCGCGAACTCGGTTTGCTGGCCGGACGCGGCCGCGCCGCCGCCGGAAGTCAACCGCTCCCAATTCTCGTGGGCGCTCGCGGTGCGATCCTGGGCCGCAGCGAGGCCAGGTCCAGGCCCGGCGTCCGGCATCGGAGCCGAGGCGGTCAGCAAGTCGAGCAGCACGCGCGCGCGTCCGCGCTCCTGCGTGGCGAAGGCTTCGTCGGCGCGTCCTTGCTCGAGTTGAACGCGGCTGAGCGCCGCGGCGATGGATGACAATCCGACCGCATGCCCGGCCGCAGCCCTCTCCTGCAGGTCGTCGAAGTCCGCGCGAGTGCTCTCCGCGAAACGCAGCGCCGCGCTGAGCCGGGCTTCGGCCTCGGGAAACTCGCGCAGCTCGATGGCCGCGATCCCGAGCAGGTAATCGTCCATGGCGACGAAGGGATGCGCCAGGCCATAGAGGCGCTCGTCCTCCGCTCTCTGGCTCAGCAGTTGGACCCGCGCTGCGAGCGCCGATTCGTTGCGCAGCAGCAGTTTCGCGAGGCGAAAGCGAACCGAGCCCGCCAGACGCGCCTCGCCGACGCGCTCGTACAGCACTCCGGCGCTCTCGAGCTCCGTGCGCGCCAAGCGCCAGGCGCCGGCGCGCTCGTGGATGCCGGCATGAGTCACGTGCGCATTGGCCAGCTGCAAAGAATGGTCCGCGCTGCCCGCGGTGGCATGGAGAGCCGCGCTGGCCAGCGCCGCGTAGGAGCGCGCGAGTTCGACGGATCCGAGTTTGCTGTGCAAATCCGCGAGCGCCCGCAGGACCTCGATGGTCTGGCGCGGGTCGGATTCCGCCTCCTCGTAGATGCGCAAGGCGTCGCTGGCATAGAGCGCTGCGGCAGGCTCCAGGCCGAGGTTGCGACAAGCTCCAGTCAGATCGTTGAGAGCATCGGCATAACGGGGGTGCCGCTCGCCCAGACTGGCTGCATATTCGACGCGCACGCTCTCGAGCCTTTCCAGTGACTCGCCAGCCCTGCCGACCAGCAGCAGCACCTTCGCCTCGAGATGAGACACGTCGGTGAGCAGCGGATCGCCGGCCGGCAAGACGCGTGCGCGCAATTCCGCGGCCCGGCGGCACTCGGCGGTCAGCGCGTCCGCCAGGGCCGCCGGATCGGCAGCGCCGCCGAACAACTCGGGAATGCGGCCGATGACGCTTGCGCGCAGGCGCTCGGCCTCCGCCAGATCCGCCTTGTGATCGGCGCTGGCGCCGACGAGGAGGGCGGAGAGCGTCGAGGAGCGGCGCAAATCGGCCACTTCCCACCAGTCCGCGCGGACGCCTGAATTTCTCTGCTCCGCGGTTGCCAGCCAACGCTCCGCTTCCGCCAACGACTCGTCGTAGCGCCCTTCCGCGAACATCCGATTGACCCCGCGCAGTCCTTCGCGCAAGGCCGGGCGATCCACCGCGCGGCCGGACGGCGGGCTGGCCGGAGCGGCCTCGTGCACGAGCACCCGCACGCTGGCCGCGCCCTGGAATTCCTGAGCCAGCGCGCTCTCGAGCGCGACCGCGTCTCGCGCGCTCTGCAGCAACTCCTGAAGACGGGATTCCTCCTCCGCGGTCAGCGGCGCGCGGGTGGCCAGAACTACCAGCAGGCTCCGCGGCGGCAACTCGCTCGCGGCCGGCAGCACAGGAGCGAGGAAAGCGGTGGATCCTTGCGCGGTGGTGAGCGCGCTGCGTTCCAAAGTGCGCGCCTGGTCCCAACCTTCCGCCGCCAGCAGAACCCAGAGATGAACGTCCTCGCCTGTCGACACGGCCATGGGCAGCGGCTGCCCCGGCACGACTGACAACGGCAGGTGGTTGGTTGCCGCGCCGGCGCCCGGCGCTCGGACGGCACCCGCGCCGAGCAGGTCGAAGGAGAAGGCGCGAATCGGCTCGATGCGGGCGGGGCTGAAAGGCTGCGCGAGCAGCACCCAAAGTCCAGCGCCGGCGAGCACCAGGATTTGGGCGGCCACCCGCATCAGTCGGAAATTCCGACGAGGGACCAGGGCAGGAACGGCGGACGCGGTGGCGGCTGGCGCTGCGGCCTGCGCCGGCGCGTCCGGGCGAGCGAAGGAGCTCTCCGTGGCGAGATCCAAGGCCACGAGGCGGCAGTGGGCGCACGCGGCCAGATGGCCTTGGACGCGACTCGCCTCCTCCGCGAACAAGCTGCCGGCGAAGTAGGCCACCAAAGCATCGAGCGTCGGACAATCTCCGGTGCGCGGCGGCGGCGGCGTGGGACTCGTTTGCATCGGGGTCACGGCTGGGTGCTCGCCGATTCGCCCTTCCCGCCGGGGCGGGCGTCCCGCTCCAGGCGATCCAGCGCCCAACGGCAGAATTCCCGGATGGGCTGGTAGAGCGCGAGATTGGTCTCGGACAATTCCAGGTTCGTGTCGCGGCAGAGGGTGATGAATTCCGGGCCGCTGAGGCGCAGCAGGAGGTCCTCGCGCACGCACCGCGCGAGCGCCTCCTGCCCCCGCGACTTGCGTCGCGAAAAGGTCGCGGGATCCACCTCTAGAAGCGCGGCCAGCTCAAATTGCGGGCGCTCCAAGACCATCCAGGCGGCGAAGGCGTGGACGTCGCGCGCCGGCACGGCTCCGGTTTCGACCGCGCGCTGCAGCGCCTCGCGCACGAGACGACCCAACTCGCGAGCCTCAGGCGTCGTGTCGCGGCGCGCGGGCACCGCGGCACTCAGGGCGGTCTCCTGATCGCCGATGATTTCGGTCTCGGCCACCTCGTTGGACCTGGCGCGCGCGCGGCGTCGAGTCATCCAGTCGTGCCTCGCGAAACCTGCCAGCCAATGCTCGATCGGTGCCAGCGCGCCGTACGTCAGAAATGCGGGTTTGCCGGAGCGGCGGAACGCGCCGAAGGTCAACGCTTCCAGCAGTTCGGCAGCCAGATCGGCGGCCTCGTCGGCTCGCGCGCCCAACTGGAGGTAGCAGTTCACGAGCCGGTCGCCGTGCACGCGGCGGAACGCGGCCATGGCCTCTTCCCGGTCGCCGGCGCGCGAGGCCACGAGCAGAACGAAGTCCGCATGCGGACAGAGCCGCAGAGCTTCGCGGAAGCGTTGGGGTGTGGGTGTCATGCCGCTCTCCCCTAGTCGCTCGGCGAGGGCCTCGATTGCGCCTGCGGCGAAAATATCCCAGGAAAGCCCGGCGAGTCCGTACTTCGCCGTCCCGGCGGCGAAGACCGCCCGCAGGTCGCGCATGAGGTCTTCGCGCTGGGCTTCGACCGGACCGCCTGCGGAAGTGGACATGGGGGGAAGGCGATCCGTGCGGCTGGGTGTGACCCAGCGACTTCGACCGGAAACCGCCCGGCGTAACGCAATTCTACCTCGATCAGGTGAAATTATGGACTAAACTGAGGAAGCGATGCAATTGCAGTCGCTGCGGAGCCACTCCCTCGTGCCATGTCCACCCTCCTCCCGCTCGGGCACGTGCTCGCTCTGCTCCTCAGCGCCGCCCCGGACCAGAATCCCCGGATTCCGCAGCCGGTGCCGGACCTGGGCGCCCCTCCCGCCGGCGCCAGTTACGCCACCGGCGTCGAAGACGCCTTTGCGGTAGCCATCCAGACGGACGCGACGCGCCCCGGGGTTGCCGTCTCCTTTCAGGAGGATCCCGGCGGCCCGTGGTCGCAGCCGGTGCGCCGCAGCGCGGATCCCGCCGGAACGGGACTCACCCCCAAGGTGATCGTGGTGGATGGCGTCGTGTTCGTGATCTGGATCGAGCGCGTCACGGCCGGCGGCCTCGTCTCACAGGTGGTCTACTTCGACGTCACCGAGGAGCCCGGCAGTCCTTGGCGCGGCCCGCGTCTGGTTGCCGGCGATCCGAATCCAGGCGGCGTCTCGGTTCTGGATTTCCAGGTGGAGGCTTCCACTTCCGGCGGAGCGCCTGCCGTGTTTGCCTTGCTGAAGCTGGGCGTCCCCGGCGGAGCCACTCAGGAATTGGTGCTGCAACCGCTGCGCGCCTCCGGCGGCGCTCTGCCGCCCCCGCTCCTGGTGCCGGATCGGCCGACGCAGACCGCCGCCATCGGCGAGCTGGCGCTGCGGAGTGAAGCGGGCGACGTCCACGTGACCTGGACCGACGATCGCAACGGCGCCGGCGCCGGCGACGTCTTCGCGCGCACTTTGCGGGGCGGCAGCAGCAACTTCGACGCGGAAGTTCGCCTGACTTCGAGTAGCCGTCCGTTGAACGGCGGACTCTCGCTCGGGGCCGCGGGCGGCGCCGTGGCGGTGGCCTGGCTGCAGGACGACCCGTCCGGAGGCCAGGAGTTGCGCGCCACTCTCTCCAGCAACGGCGTCGTTTACGAGCCGGACGTGCGCGTGGGCGCCTACCAGCCCTCGATTCACGACGTGGATGCGCCGGCTCTGAGCTTCGACGCGGCGGGCTCCACGGCGGTGCTGGTCTGGGCGGACGACCGGACGGGCGCCGACCTGGTCTACGCAGCGCGGCGGCCGGGCGGATCTCCAGGCTGGCAGACGGAGGTCCCGGTCTTCCAGGCGACAGCGTCGGAACCGACGATTCTGGCGTCCTCGCGCGCCGACGGGCCGTTGCTGGTCACCGCGCTGTCCGCCGGTCAGCGGCTCGGTTCACTCTTCCATTCGCCGCAGAGCGGCTGGAGCAGTTCCTTCCAGCTCGCGCCCGCTCAACTGATCTTCGAATCCTCCACCGGCGAAGGGCACGACGGCGCGTACAACGACTTCACTCTGTCCTGGCTCGCCCTCGAGAGCGGACAGCGCCATCAGTTCCTCGGCGGCATTCGCGCGCAGTCCGTGGATCTCACGGGCGACCTGCGAACCGGCCAGACGGCGCAGTGGCGCGTCGAGCGCTTCCCTGCGGCCGAGGCCGGCAACAGTTTCCGCGTGCTGGTTGCGGGAGGCACGGGCTTCACGCGCCTGCCCGACTCGCGCAGCCTCGGCTTGCGCAACGACGCCTTCTTGCGCGTCAGTTCGCAGCGGCCGGAACTCCGCGGCACCCTGGATGCGCAGAGCGCCGGCTTGACCGCCCCTCTGCTCGTGAACCTTCCGGTGGGCACCTCGCTGTTCTTCTGCGCGTTCAGCTTCGTGGGCACCAACTACGGCTCCATCACCGACGTGACGAGCGCGACGGTGCTGCCCTAAGCGCGGACCGGGTCAGGAGATCACGCCGAGCGCGCGCCCCACCTTGACGAAGGCGGCGTGCGCGCGCTCGAGCATCTCGGGCGTGTGCGCGGCGGAGAGCTGGACGCGGATGCGCGCCTGGCCCTTCGGCACGACCGGGAACGAGAAGCCGATCACGTAGATGCCCTCGGCGAGCATCGCGCGCGCCAGATCCACGGCCAGCTTGGCTTCGCCGAGCATGATGGGCACGATCGGCGCGACGCCGGGTTTGATGGCGAAGCCCGACTTCGTCATGGCCTCGCGGAACCACTTGGTGTTGCGCTCGAGGCGGTCCCGCAATTCCGTGGTGCCGGACAGGCGGTCGAAGACGGCGATGCCGGCGGCCACGATCGGCGGCGGCACCGAGTTGGAGAAGAGGTAGGGCCGGCTGCGGTTGCGCAACAGATCCACGATCTCCTTCTTAGCTGCCGTCGCGCCGCCGCAGGCGCCGCCCAGCGCCTTGCCGAGCGTCGTGGTGATCACGTCCACGCGCCCCATCACGCCGCAGTGCTCCGGTGTGCCGCGCCCGGTCTTGCCCATGAAGCCGGTGGCGTGGCTGTCGTCCACGTGCACCAGCGCGCCGAAATCGTCGGCCAGGTCGCAGATTTCCTGCAGTTTGGCGACGAAGCCGTCCATGCTGAAGACGCCGTCGGTGGTGATCAAGACGCGGCGCGCGCCGGCTCCGCCGCCGGCCCCCCCCCGCGCGTCCGTCAGACACTTGCGCAGTTCGGCCATGTCGCCGTTGGCGTAGCGGAAGCGCTGCGCCTTGCACAGGCGCACGCCGTCGATGATGGAAGCGTGGTTCAGCGCGTCGCTGACGACGGCGTCCTGCTCCCCGAGCAGGGTCTCGAACAGGCCGCCGTTGGCGTCGAAGCAGGAGGTGTAGAGGATGGCGTCCTCCATGCCCAAGAAGGCCGCGACCTTGCGCTCCAGCTCCTTGTGGATGTCCTGGGTTCCGCAGATGAAGCGCACCGAGGAGAGGCCGAAGCCGCGCGCGTCCAGCGCCTGGCGCGCCGCCTCCACCACCGCCGGATCGTCGGAGAGGCCCAGGTAGTTGTTGGCGCAGAAATTCAGGACGTCCTTGCCGCCGACGCGGATCACCGCCTCCTGCGGCGACTCGATCACGCGCTCCTCCTTCCACAGACCTGCGGCGCGGATCTCGTCGAGTTCGGCGCGGACGCCGGTCAGGAAATCGGCCTTCGAGGGCTGCGCGGTGCGGGTTTCCATCGGCGCCGATTCTAACCCCGCCCGGCTAGGATCCGGCCGGTGACCGATCGCCCGCCCGCCGTGCTCGACGTTCGCGGCCGCGTGCTGTTTTGGCTGACCGGCGGCTTCATCACCTGCCTGCTGATCGCGAATCTCACGGGCTCCAAGTTTTTCTACCTGCCGCTCTTCACCCTGCCGAACGGATTCCAGTTCGTGCATCACTCGGTCGGCATGATTTCCTTCCCGGTGGTCTTCCTGCTGACCGACCTGGTGAACGAATACTACGGCGCGAAGGAAACGCGCCGCATGACCTGGCTCGCCGCCGGCATGAGCCTCCTGGCGTCCGGCATCGTCTATCTCGCGCGCCTGATGCCGGTGGACGCGAATTCCCCGATCTCGCAGCCGGCTTTCGAAGAAGTGTTCGGCCAATCGAACCGCCTGCTGATCGCCTCGCTGGCCGCCTTCCTGCTCGGCCAGATCTGCGACATCTGGGTCTTCGGCAAACTCAAGCGCGCCACTGGCGGCCGCCTCGTCTGGCTGCGGGCCACGGGCTCGACCGTCGTCTCCCAGGCGCTGGACTCCTTCGTCGTGACGCTGGTGCTCTTCTGGGGCGTGACGCGCGCCGACGGCCAGATCTGGACCCTGGGACAAATCCTCGCGCTGGGCGCCACCGGCTACCTGCTCAAGTTCTTCCTCGCGCTGGCGCTGACGCCGCTGGTCTATCTCGGGCGCTGGATCGTGCGCGTCCGCTTCGGCCTGACGCCGCTGCCCGCCGCCTGAGGGTTCAGCGCGCCGGGTCCAGCACGACCTTGTGCGCCTGTCCGGCGTCCAGCAGTTCGATGCCGCGGCCGAACTCGCTCATGGGCAGCCGGTGCGTGACGACGTGGCGCACGTCGAGGCCGCGCTCCAGCAAGCCGAGCATCTCGGTCCAGGTGCCGAACATGCGCCGGCCCACCACGCCCTTCAGCGTCAGGCCCTTGAAGATCACGCGCTGCGAGAATTTCTCCAGCAGCAGATCGCGCCCGGCGGGAATGCCGAGGATCATCATTTCGCCGCCCGGATAGAGCAGCTCCAGCCCCAGTCCGATCGCCGGAGCCGCGCCGGACATCTCCAGCACCACGTCCACGCCGCCGCCGGTGGCGCTGCGCACCGCGCCCGTCAGCGCGTCGCCCTCGCTGCGGGGATCGTGAATGCGGATCGGCACGCGCCCGGAGCGGCTCTTGGCCCAGGCCCGCGCGCGCTCGAGATGGTTGGGATGCACCTCGGTGATCGTCAGACTGGCGGCGCCTTCGAATTCCACCACGGCCGCCGCCATCGCGCCGATCGCGCCGTAGCCGGAAAGCATCACGTGCCGGCCGGCGATGCTCGACGCCGACTGCACCGTGTGCACCGCGTTGCCCAGCGCGTCGAGAAAGGCGCCGATCTCGGGCGGCACGGTGGCCGGATCCAGGCGCACCAGATTGGCCGCCGGCAGCACCACGAATTCGGCGAATGCGCCATCCTGGTGCAAGCCCGCGATTTTCGTGCGCTCGCAGACGTGCTGATTTCCCGCCCGGCAGGCGCGGCACTGGCCGCACACGAGGTGCATCTCGGCTGAGACGTAATCGCCGACCTTCCATCCCGTCACGCCGCTGCCGAGCGCGTCGAGGTGGCCGCAGAACTCGTGGCCGATCGTCACCGGCGGCGCCACCATGTGCGAGATTGAAGCGTCCCAGTGGAAGATGTGCCGGTCCGTGCCGCAGATCGCGGCGTTGGCGATGCGCACGCGCACCTGTCCCGGACCCGGCTCGGGCACCGCCAGGCCGGTGACCATGCCGACCGCTCCAGCCTCAGGACGCAGCATCTGAATCGCGCGCATGGGCGGAGATTCTACCTCTAGCCGTCCTCGAAGGCGCGATCCGAGAGCTCCGCGGGCCGCGCGCGCGCCGCCGACCAGGCGATCCCGAGCGCCAGTCCGCAGGACAGCATCGCGCTGCCGCCGTGAGAAACGAGCGGGATCGGCAGGCCGGTCGTCGGCCACACGCCGCTGGTGACGCCGACGTTGATGATCAGGTGCACGAGAAAATAAGTGCCGACGCCGGCCAGCAGCAGGCGCGTGTGCAAGTCCCGCCTCCGGGCCGCGTAAGCGAGCAGCACGAAGCCGAGGCTGGAGTACGCCGCCAGGAACAGCAGGCTGGCGCCGAGCCCGCCCTCCTCCGCCAGCACCGGGAAAATGAAATCGTTGTGCCGCTCCGGCAAGCGGTCGAGCCGGTTCTCCGGCCCGCGCCCCCAGCCGTGGCCGTCCAGCCCGCCGCTGCCGATCGCGATCTTCGAGTGCCAGAGGTGATAGCCCTCGGCGGCCTTTTGCTGCGCCGTCAGTTGCTCCTGGTTCCACCACGTCAGCACGCGCTCGCGCTGATAGTCCTGGATGAAGAACCATCCGGCCGGCGCCAGCAAGAGCGGCGTCAGCACCAGCCAGCGCATCGTGCGCCAGGGTGTCCCCGCTAGCCATGCCATCACGTAGAAGATCGGAATCGTGGACAGCGCGGTTCCCAGATCCGGCTCGACCAGAATCAGGCCGAAGGGCACGAGAGTCAACAGGCCGGGCCGGACCAGATCGGCGAGGCGCTGCGGGCGCGGCCGCTCGGCGAACCAGCCGGCCAGCAGCGCGATCAGCGCCACTTTCAGGAATTCGCTGGGCTGGAGAGTGAAACCGCCGGGCAAGTGGATCCAGCGCCGCGCCGCATTGACCTCGCGCCCCGTGAGCAGAACGAAGAGCAGCAGCAACAGGCATAGGCCGTAGAAAATTCCCGCCTGCGCCTGCCAGCGGCGCAGCCCCCACGTCACTGCGACCGCCGCGGCGGCCAGCGCCGTGCCGGCGCGCAGCGCGTGGCCCCAGGGAAAGGCGGCGGCGCCGGCCACGCTCCACTGCAACAGAAAGCCGAAGCCGAGAATCAGAGCGACGATCGGCAACACCGGCCAGCACGAGCGGCGCAGTTCCGATTTCACGGAGCGGATGCGGCGGCGCAGGCTCAAGGCTCGGAGGGCATCAGGCTGGCCCAACTGCTTTCCAGGAACCGGTAGAGAATCACCGCCGCCAGATCGCCGCCGTGCACGCCGGCGTTCTCGCAGTAGACGGCGAAGGCATAGCGCGGCTGATCGTGCGGAAACCAGCCGGTGAACCAGGAGTGCACCGGCGCGCCTTGCCCCACCTGCGCGGTGCCGGTCTTGCCAGCGACGCGGAACTTCTCCAGCGGCCAGCGCGGATCGTGCGCCGTGCCGCTCGGATCCTCCACCACGCGCCGCAACGAGCCGGTGATCAGGGCGCGCAGATTTGCGGGCAGTTCGGCGGTGGCCAGGCGCTGCGGCGGACTGCCCAGCGCCAGCCGTGGCACCAGCAACTCGCCGGTGGCCAGCCAGCCGTAGAAGCGCGCCATCTGCAGCGGACTGGCCGTGACGCCGACCTGGCCAATGCCCAGGCGCAGCACGCTGTAGGGGTCGCGCGCGCTTTCCGGCCCCTGCAGCAGGTTGGCGCGAAACTCGAGATTCCAGCCGTTGCCTGGCACGACTCCCCCCGCGCCCGGGCCGATCTCGATGCCGGTGGGCGCGCCGAATCCGAGCTGCTTTGACAATTCCAGGAGCGGCTCCAACCCCAGGTCCTCGGCCAGGCGGTAGAAGTAGACGTTGCAGGAGCGCACCAGCGCCTCCTCCATGTCCAAGTTGCCGTGCACGCGCTTTTCGTCGCAATCGAGCGGGCGGCTGCCGGCAGGAGCGCCGCGCGGCGCGTAGGAGCCGGCGCATTCGTAACGGTGCCGCCAGGCGGCAGGATCGCGCTGCAAGGCCGCCACCGCGATCAGCGGCTTGAAGGTGGAGCCGGGATACGGCACCTGCGCGCCTTGATAGTTGCCGCCGAGCGCGCGGTGTTGCAGCGGCCGGCCCGGATCGTCGCGCAGCGCCGCGTAGGCCGTGCGGTATTGATCGGCGGTGAAGGTCGGCCAGGTGGCGAGCACCGGCAGGGTTCCATCCTTCAAGTCCAGCAACGCGAAGCCGCAGCGCGGGCGGCCCAGCGCGTCCACCACCTCGGCCGACCAGCTCGCCGCCGGATCGTGCCGCACCTCGGCGTAGCCGGCGACGATCGCG
Organism: uncultured Planctomycetales bacterium; assembly: GCA_964453755.1. GTDB lineage: Bacteria > Planctomycetota > UBA1135 > UBA1135 > UBA1135 > JAQBVK01. Next base: position 6,582 of record CAYVPL010000024.1, on the reverse strand, counting down.
TCTTCGGCCGCATGCATCCAGCCCAGATCCAGTCCGAGTTGCACGTCGGACCCGTCCTGCGCCGGCTGGAATTCGAGCTCGCGCGGGCTGCGCCCGCCGGCGTCCACGGCCTGCAGCAATTGCAGGCGGCCGTACGTGCCGCGCAGCGGCCGGTCGAAGGCCGCCTCGGCGCCGAAGGCCCCGCGCGGCTCATCGGCCGGCAACTCCGACTCCGGCAGCGCCGCGCGCAACGCGCGATAGCGCCGCTCTTGATCTGGGCTGCGCTCGAACAGTCGCGCCAGGTCGCGAAACTCCTCCTGCCGCTTGGCCTGCAGGCGCATCTGCTCCGCGGTGGGCACGCTGACTCCGCCGACCAGGTGCGGCGCGACGCCCGCCGGATAGGCGCGCCGCGGATTGCGCCGGACTTCGAAACCGGGAAAGGATTCCGCCTCCTGCACCAGCAGATCCACGGCGGCGAAACCGAGTGCGCGGCGCAGCACCGGCTGGCGGCTGCGGTGCAAGTCGAAGCGCTCGGTGCGGCGCAGGCCCTCGACGTCGGCCGGCGCGTGCTGATCGGCAGCCTGCAACGTGGGCAGCAACGCCGCCGCCGGCTCGCCTTCGAGCAGCAGCCGCGCCAGGGTTCCGGCCTGGCCCGGCAGATGCCAGCGCTGCTCGAGCGCGGCCAGCAGCGGAGCCACCGGGGTCGCCGATTCGCCGCGCAGCGCGCTCAGGACGCCGCCGGTGTCCAACGCCAGCGCGCGGCCAGCCGCCAGGCGCAGCACGCGGCGCTGCACCGCCAGCTCGATGTTCGCCCGCTCCTCGTCGAGCCGAGCCATCAGCGTGCCGGGCGCGAACTCCAGCGCCGCCTCCAGCCGGCGCCAGTCGCGGCGCGCGCGCTCGATCTCGGCGGCGTGAAAGGCCGCGACCTGCGGGAAGGCCTCGAGCAGGCTGCTCGTCGCGCCGCTCTGGGCCCAGGCGTCGAAGGCCGCGGTGGCCGGCGTGCCGCGCAGGCCGCCGAGGCGCTCGAGATAGAAACTCAGATCTTCGCGCTCGCGCGGGTTCAGGCGCGCGAGATGACTCGGGCGGGCCGCCTGCCAGATCGGCGCCAGCCGTTCGGCCTGCTCGAAGCAGACGCCCAAACTTTCCGCGTCGGATCCGAGCAGCGCCAACGCCTCGAGGAGCTGACCCGCGGGATGCTCGCGCCGAAAGTCGCGGTACTGCCAGAGCAGATCGTAGACCGTGCGATCTTCCGCCAACACGACGCCGGTGCGGTCGAGCAGGCGCCCGCGCCGGTAAGCGATGTCGGTGGCCGCCGTGCGCGACTCGAGGGCCGCCAGCTCCCACTCTGCCTGCTGCAGCCACTGCAACTGGACCATGCGCAGCATGAGCAGCAGCACCAGCCCGGCGAACACCGAGACCACCTGGGCGTTGCGCTGCGATCTCATGCGTCCTGGCGCCCGAACAGGCTGGCCGGCGCCGTCAGCAGCGTCCAAAGGAGCGCCACGCCGAGCGCGCGCGCCAGCCAGACTTCCGGCGGCAGCGGCGCGCCCAGCGCCGCCGCGGCCCGCGCGTCGAGCACGGTCGGCGCGCCGGCGGCGGCGAATCCCACGAGCAGCCGCAGCGCCGGGCGATGGCTTGACAAATGCCGGTGCAGGAGTTCGCGCAGCAACAGCGCGGCGCCGAGCCCCGCTGCCGAGCTGATGAATGTCAGACTGCTCACCGAAGCGCGCATGAAGCCGAGCAGCACCACGAAGAGGATGGCGCGCCGCCACGAGAAGGGCGCGGGCACCGGCACCGCGCCGAATGCCAGCAGCAACCATACGTCCGGAAGCCACTGGCCTCCAGGCAGGCCGCGCAGCGCCGGCGCGGCCAGAGTGGCGAGCAGCGCGATCGGCAGCAGAAAGCGCCAGCGCGGCGTGCCGATCACGGAAATTCCCCGCGCCAACCGGGCGCGCGCAGCAGCATGGCCGCGCCGCCAGCCGGCGCTGCCGCGCCGGAGCGGCCGAGCCACAGTCCGCGCGGCACGCCATCGTTGCCGCGCGTGAACCAGAGGCCTTGCGCCCCGGGCGGCAGATCCGCGGCGGGCAGTAGCCGGGGCGGCCGCTCGAGCAGGACGATCGCGCGCTCGCTCCAATCCTCCGGCCGATCCGCGCGCACCCACGCCAGGCTGCCGCGCCGTGCCACCACGGGACCCGCGGCGCGCTCCCCGCGCATCAGGACGGTGGGATCGAAGTGCTCAGGCGCCGCCCACGCGCTCAGCCGCTGGCCCAGCACGCCGTCCTGCGCGAGGCGGCTGCGGCTGACCGCACCGAGCAGAGCCGGCATCGAGATCGGCTCCGGCGGCAGCGCGCCGGCCGCCACGAAAACGCGCCCCTCCGCCGCCTCCGGCCGTGCCTCCTCGATCACCCAGGCGGCGTCGCCGCGGCTGGCGGCGCCGCGCTGCGCGAGATGGCCGAGCAGAAACCCGGCCTCGGCCAGTTCCGGCGGATCGTCACGCCGGCCGCGGAATCGGACGGCCAGTCCGGGCACCGGCTCCGGTCCCTCGGCCAGCCAGTGCAGAACCGGCGCCAGCCCGCCGCCGCGGCCGATGGACACGGCTTCGCGCAGAGTGCCGTCTTCGCTCGTCCACGCGACGCCGGTGCGCTCGTCCGCAGCGGCGGGCCGCAGAACCAGAGCTTCGCTCTCGCTGACGCGGGCGATGCGGCCCAGGTAAGAATGGCCCCACACGACGGGCATGCCCGGCGCCAGGCTGTGCCGGCTGCCGGCCGCCAGCAGAAGCTCGGTGCCGTCGGCGCTGGCGTGCAGCACGGGAACCTCGAGCCAGGCCAGGCCGCGCACCGCGGGCGGCGCGGCTGCGGCTCGCTCCAGATCCGCGAGACGCAGCGGCGGCGGAGCTTCGGGCGCCGGGCGCGGCGCAGGCAGGACGAGGCTGGACAACCAGCCGGCGACGCCGGCGATGCGGCTGGCAACCGGGCTCGTCTGACGCGCAATCCAGGCATCCAGACCGGCCACGGGCCACCACGCGAGGGCGAGCCCCGCCGCCACGGCCGCGCCCAGCAGCAGGGCGCGACGCTCGCGCTCCGCGCCGGGCAGCAGCAGCACTACGCCAGATCCTCGCCTTCCGAAAGGAAGGATGAGTAGAGATCCAGATCCTCGAGGAACTTCGCGGTGCCGCGGACGACCGCGGTGAGCGGGTCGGAATCGATGCGCGTGGGCAGGCCCGTGTTCTTGGTGATGAATTCGTCGAGGCCGGGCAACAGCGCGCCGCCGCCCACCACCACGATGCCTTGCTCAAGCAGGTCGCTGCCGATTTCGGGCGGCGCCTGCTCGATGCAATCGAGGATCGCGCGCAGGATGTCGCGCAGCGGATCGTCGAGCGCGTCGCGAATGTCCGCGCTGCTGATGATCGCCTTGCGCGGCATCAGATTGAGCGTGTCGCGGCCGGCGATCTCGAGCGTCTTCTCGTTCGCGAGCACCGCGGCCGAGCCGATGGTCTTCTTCAGATGCTCCGCCGTCAGCGGGCCGATCTGCAGATTGTGCGTCTTGCGCACGTAATCCACGATGGCGTCGTCGAGCGTGTCACCGGCCACCTTCACCGATTTGGTGGCCACGGCGCCGCCCAGGGCCAGCACCGCCACTTGCGTCGTGCCGCCGCCGATGTCCACGATCAGCGAACCTTGGGCCTCGGTGATCGGCAGTCCCACGCCGAGAGCGCCGGCCATCGGCTGCTCGACCAGATAGACCTTGCGCGCGCCCGCGCGCTCGGCGCTGTTGATGACCGCGCGCCGCTCGACGGTGGTGATGCCGGTGGGCACCGCAACGACCACGCGCGGCCGCACCCAAGAGCGCCCTTCGTGCGCTTTGCGCAGGAAGTAGCGCAGCAGTTTCTCGGTGATCTCGAAATCCGCGATCACGCCGCCTTTCATCGGCCGCACGGCCTCGATGTTGGTCGGCGTCTTGCCGAGCATGCGGTAGGCCTCGATGCCCACGCCCATGCCGTCGAGAATCACTTCGTTGGTGCCCTTGTAGACGGCGACCACGGAAGGCTCGTTCAGCAGAATGCCGCGCTCGCGCGAAGCGACGAGCGTGTTGGCCGTGCCAAGGTCGATGCCCAGGTCCTCGGAAAGGGAGAAGCGCGAGAGGAGCCAGTCCATCGGGGGTCGGTGGGTCGCCTGAGCGGCCATGCCTAGTGGCGGGAGTATAGGCACGGTGCCGGTCGGATCAAAGAAGAACGGCCGGCCCCCGAGTGGCGGGGACCGGCCGTCGCAGATTCGAACCGGCGGCTACTCGGCGGCGCCGTATTCGCCCTTGAAGAACATGCCAGTGCCGTAGTCGCGGCCCTTGACGAAGTCCACGAGGAAAAAGGAGACGAGCAGCATCAGGGCCGTGACGATGGCCAGGACGGACTCGACCGGCGGACCGGGCTTGACCTCTTTCGGCTCCTTGACCTTCTTGTCCTTCGGAGCGGCTGCGGCCTTGCCCTTGGCGGGCTTCGGCGGAGTGCGGCGGGTGGCCATGGTGGCTTGCTCCGGGTGTTAGAGGCGGGTCGAGACGCGGTCGCCGGCGGCGATCGGAGCGGAACCGGCCAGCATCACCGAGGCACCGGACTTGGATTGATTGACGGTCTCCACGCGGATCTTGCCCTTGTAGGTCGAACCGTTGTAGACGTCGTAGGTGTAGCCGACCTGCACGCTGTCCTTCTTGCCCAGGTCAATCACGATGTAGGTGTTGTTGGCCGCGTAGTCCACGGTCAGCACGGTGCCTTCCATCGCGGGCTGGTTGCCCAGGGCGGCGGCATCCACGCCGGTGTAGGCGACGACCGTGTCGCGCTCGGTCTCGGCCTTCTCGGCGCGCTTGGTGGTCTGCGCCAGTTGCACCTGCAGATCCTGCACCTTGCCCATCGCCAGTTTGGCCTGCTCTTGAGCCGCAGTGGACGCGCTCTGCGCGGCGTCGCGAGCGGTCAGGGCCGCGTCGCGCTCGTCGCGCATCTGGTTGGCGACGCCGCGCAGCGTTTCCAGCTGCGTGGCCTGATCGCGGTTGGTGGACTCCAGATCGCCCAGCTTGCCTTCGATGCCCGTGAGCTTCTCAGTGAGCTGCGCGTTGTTCTGGGACTCGGTCTCGAGCCGCTCCGTCAGCGCGACCCGCTCCGCAGTCAGGTTGCTGTTCGCAGCCAGGAGCCGGGAGACCTCGTCGCGGGCCTGCTTCTTCTCAGTGTCCGAGGCGCTGAGCGCCTTGTCCTTCGCGGCCAGAGTGGTGACGTGTTCCGAATTCGCCTCCTCGTACTGCTTGCGCCAGGAGTCGCCGGAGCCGATCAGGGAGGCCGAAACGCCCACGAAGAGGGCGGCGAGGGCCAGATTGAGAACAACGAAGAACTTACCGATGGTGCTCATGAGCTCGTCAAGTTGGGACGGTCGAAGGGTCTGTGCCGAAACGGCGGGTGACGTTTAGGCGCCTGGGTTCGCCCGGTTTTCACCAAGCGACCGTAAAACTCTAGCCAGCCCTCCCAGGGCGGTCAATGGGAGAAGCGGAACGGCCCGGCCGCGCCGGGGCCAGAGCCAGCACGGCGGCCAGGGCCACCAGGAGCGGCAGGATCAGGTGGCCGAAGCGCTGATAGTTGGTGCGGGTGACGCCCTCCACGAGGGGTAGATCCACCCGCCAGGCCTCGGGTCGGCCGATCGGCGGGCCGGGCAGAAAGCTGCCGTCGGGGCGGAACAGGCCCGTGTGGCCGGTGTTGGTGACGCGCAGCACGGCCCGGCGGGTCTCCACCGCGCGCAGCCGGGTGGCCGCCAGCATCTGCTCCATTTCGCGGCTGCCGTCGCCGTACCAGTCCTCGTTGGAGAGGACGATGAAGGCCTCGGCCCCGCCCTGCGCCTGGGCGCGGAACACGCCCGGGAAGACGTTCTCCCAACAGGTGGCGAAGCCGAGCGCGGGCAGGCCCGGCGCGTGGATCGGGCCGCGCCCCGGCGGACGGACGAAATCGGGCCGCAGACCGGAGCCGGCCTGGATGGCGCTGGCGAGGCTGCGCGCGAAGGGCAGGCGGCCCCACAGCGGGAGGCGCTCGCCGAAGGGCACCAGCTCCGACTTCGGCAGGTGCGCGAGCATCTTGCCGTCCTGCCCGTAGAGGACCGTCTCCGAAGACCGCGGCGCGAGCTCCTCCGGCCCGGCGGTCGCCGGCAAGGCTTGGTAGAGGTGGGAGCCGGTGGCGAAGAAGGATCCCGGCGGCGCCTCGCTCATCAGGCTGGCGACCAGCCGCTCCTGCTGCGCGGCCACCCGCGAGGTGTGCAGTTCCTCGAAGCCGTAGTTCGGAAACCACTGGCGCATCAGGCCGGGCGGCGCGTCCGGATCCACGACCGGAAAGGGCCACATGGTTTCGGCCCACAGCACGAGGCGGGCTTCCCCCCCCTCCTCCAGTCCGGCGCGCGTCACGGCCAACTGACGCTGGAAGAAGCTGATCGGATCGAGATGCGCGCGCGCCTTGTCCTGCACGCGGATGCAGCCTTGCACGGCGAGGCAGGGCAGGGTGCCGGTCGGCTCGGGTGCCGGCGTCGCCGCCGCGAGTCCGAAAATTGTCAAACACAACAGGGCGATCCAACTCGGGTCGCG
>CAYVPL010000023.1:0-17805 GCA_964453755.1 uncultured Planctomycetales bacterium | reverse complement strand
ATCGCCATGTCGGCGAGCATCGCCTGCACCATCTGGAAGGAGGAGATCGGCGCGCCGAATTGCTTGCGGCGCTGCGCGTAGGTGACGGCCAGTTCGAGTGCGCCGGCCGCGGTGCCGACGGCCTGCGCCGCCACGCCCGGGCGCGCCAGGTCGAGGGTCATCATCGAGTGCTTGAAGCCGAGGCCGGCCACGCCGCCAAGCAGGCGGTCGTTGCCGAGCTCGACGTTGTCATATTCCGTCTCGACGACCGGCACCATGCGGATGCCCATTTTCTCCTCGATCTTCTTGATGCGGAAACCCTTGTCTTTGTCCTCGACGATGAAGGCGCTGATCCGGCGCGACTTCGACTCGGGGTCGGTCACCGCGAAGACGGTGATGATGTTGGCGCGCGAGCCGTTGGTGGTCCACTTCTTCTCGCCGCAGAGCTTCCAGCCTTTGTCCGTCTTGAGGCCGCGCACCGACAGGCCTCCGGCGTCGGAGCCAGCGAACTTCTCCGACAGCGCGAAGGCGCAGGCCGCTTCGCCGCGCGCGACGCGGGGCAGGTACTTGCGCTTCTGCTCTTCGGTGCCGCCGACGATGATCGGGAAGGAGCCCAGCGCGTTGACCGCGAAGGCCACGCCGAAGGCCGGGTCGGCCTTCGAGAATTCCTCGACTACCAGGCACAGCCCCAGAACGCCGTCGGCCGAGCCGCCGTACTCCTTCGGAATCCACATGCCGAGCATCCCGCACTCGGCCGCCGCCTTGAAGGCGTCTTCGTTGAAGGTGGAGGCCTTGTCGTGCCGCATCGCCTGCGGCAGCAGATGCTTGACGGCGATTTCGTGAGCCTTGTCGCGCCAGGCGAGCTGGCGCTCCGTGAACTGAATGTTGTACGTGGCGGTCGGCATGGAAGGAGAAGGGGCGGCCGGGGTTGATTCCCCGTCCGCCCCCGCATTCTAGAGCGTCGCCGTTCGCAGGCGTCGCCGCGCCGCGCCGGATTACCAGCCGAAGAAGCCTTTTTCCTTGCGCTTGCGCAGGTCCTTCTCGTCCTGCCACACCATCTGGCGGGTGGTGACGTTCACGGCCTTGAGGGTGAACTTGTAGACGATGGACTCGACGTCGTCGGCCTGCGCCTGCATCGAGGTGAAGCGGCCGTAGAAGACGTATTCGGCGCCCAACTGCTTGCCCAGCTCGACGGCGGCGGCCTGATCCACCTTGCCGCTCTGCTGATAGGCCAACTCCTTTTCCAACTGGTCCAGTCCGAAGTCGCCGGACGGCGCCAGCACGCTGAATTTGCCCGATTGCACGAACACCGTCTCGATGGTGTCGGTGATGTTCACGGTGTCAATGTGCTGGTTGGTGCGGTTGACCACTCCACCGACCACGATGCGGGGGATGTCCTTGCCCCACACGCCGGTTGCGAGGAACGAGTCCGTCAGATCCTGCGCGATCATCTTCAGATCCGAGTAGGAGAAGTCGGTCGATAGGATCTCGATTTCCGTCGGGTCCTCGTAGGTCACGCTGCTCGAGCAGGCGCCGGCCGGAGCCAGGGCGAGGAGGAGCAGCAGCTTGCGGGCGGTGGTCATGTCAGTCTTCCTTGTGCGTCGGTTCGATGGCCGCGTAGAACTGGAGCGCGAGCTCGCTCGGGGCCGTGAAGGTCTGCCGCTGGCTTTCGCCGCCGCGCAGGACCAGGTACTTGGTCTTCATCTCGGAGGCGGCGTCGCGCAGGGCCACGCCGTCGCCGTCGCGCCACTCCCAGGTGAGGAGCACGCGCACGGGATCGTCCGTGTCGTTGATCAGGACGAATTGGGCGGCCAAACGGCCGTCGAGCACGCGGCCGACGATGTCCTCGACGTCGAGGTCGTCCTCGAGCCAGGACTTCACTTCGACGCGGACGTCGGCCACGACGGGGTCATCGGAATCGAAGTCCTGACCCTCGAAGCGGATGGTAGTGGCCTCGTAAGTCTCCGGCCCGGAGCAGGCGCCGAGCGCCAGCAGGCCCACGGCGGCGAGGAGCGGGGTCTTCATGGCTAGAAGGTGGCGGGATCGTGGGTGCGGATCTCGACCACGCAGCGCACCGCCTTCATGTTGCGCGCCACGGAGCGCACCGGATGCGAGGATCCGGCGGGCACGAACACCGGCCGCCAGGTCTGCGCGGCGTCTTCGATCTCGATGCCGTCGTCGTCAAACCAGCGCGCGCGATACTCGACGCGCACGGAGTCGCTGCCGCGGTTGAAGATTTCGACTTGGTAGACGGCGAGATCGTTCTCGCCGAAGGCGACGCGCTCGCGGCCCAGTTCGACCATGTCGTCGATGTCGGAGTCGCCGACCGTCGTGGCGTAGCCGCTGAGCGGCCCGTTCTCGATTCCTGGCGCGCCGCAGGAGGCTCCGGCGAGGCCGAGCGCAAGCAGCGCGGCGGCGAGAGGGATGGACTGCTTCCTCATGGTGTCACTGTATCCTTGCGGGCCTGCGCGGCTCGCGTGCGGGGCGGCGCTGCGTGCAGCGCGGAGCCCAGGGAGCGGGCGCCGACCAGAACGGTTCCGCCGGCCACGAACTCCACTACGCCCAGGTCGACCCAAGGTTGGCCTCTTCCCGTGTCCCCGGAGAAGCTCGTGAGCTCCAGGCGCAGCGGATGCAGGCCCGGCTCGACCGGAATGCGCAGCACCTGGATTTCGCGCGGCAAGGTCAGCCAGGAGCGCAAATCGGCGCTTTCGCTCATCACGTTGACCGCCGAGCCCAGCAGGCCGACCAGCAGTCCGGCCCAGTCGCCGTGCTCGTTGGCGACGGCTTCGGCCGTCTGGTCGACGATGACGGTCTTCACGGCCGCGCGCGCCATCGCCTTCGCCGTGATCCAGGCGATGCGGTCGTCGAGATTCTGGCGCGCCACTTCCTCGACGTTCTCGAGGGTGCGCGTGACGCCCGCGTCGCTGCCGGAGAGCAGCACGCGCAGCGCGCCTGGATTCCCGCTGGAATCGTCAAAGGAAGGCACCGCCAGCTGGCCCATCGAGCGGCGGGTGTAGAAAACCATGGAGTTCTCGATTTTCTCCGCCATCCGGTCGCGCTCGAACACCACCACCAGCGTGGCCGGGCGCGCGCCGCCGCGCACGCGCTCGAGCGAATACTGCACCGCCGGATGCGCGCCCGCGTCCTCCTCCAGGCGCACCAAGTCGATTTCCGCCTCGTCGGACCGGTTGTCGAACTCCTGCGCCAGCGCGGCGACGAAGCGCGCGAAGCGGTTCATGCCGTAGGTAGTGCCGTAGCGCTCCTCTTCGAACCGTTCGATGTCGTAGCCGCGCTGCACCTCGACCATCGCGCCGTCCAGGTCGCCCATGCGGAGGAAATCCCAGGCTAGAAAGCCGTGCAGCAGCGCGGCCTCGAATCCTTCGCCGTCGTAGGGAATCGTCTTGTCGTTGACGAACATGGACAGCGCGCCCTCGGACATCGAGCGGCCGCTGACGGTCGGGCGGTCGCCGAAGCCGTCGAGAATCTCGGCCGCCGCCAGCCACTCCTCGGTGGCGCGCTTCAATTGCCCGGCGACGTGCCAGGCCATGCCCGCCTCGGCGTGGCCGAGGAAGGCGTCGCTGCCCATCGTGCCGTCGATGGTGGAGAAATACTCGGCGGCCTGCTGGAAGTCGCCGTGATCCATGCTGTCCAGGCCCGGCCACGCGGTGTCCGGATAGTCCTCGTAGAAGGAGGAGCAGGACGCGCCCGCGAGCGCGAACACCGCGATCAGCGGCGGCAAAGGGCGCGGGCCAGGCCTCATGCTTCAGCGTGAAGGATACCGGAACACCCTTCCCGGACGCTTACGCGCGCCGGCGGCCGGCGTGAGCGCTTCAAGCGGCTCGACGGGCGCGACTAGAATCGCAAAATCCCGTGCGCGAAGCCGCCACCCCTGCCCGCGAGCTCGGCGAAACCACGCCGATGATGCGGCAGTACGAGGCGGCCAAGAAGAAGCATCCGCAGGCGCTGATGTTCTTTCGCATGGGGGATTTTTACGAACTCTTCCACGACGACGCGAAGACCGCTTCGAAGGCGCTCGGCCTCACGCTGACCAGCCGCGACAAGGAGCGCGAGGTGCCGATGGCCGGCGTGCCGGTGCGCGCGCTGGAGGGTTATCTGACGCGCCTCGTGCGGGCCGGCCACACGGTGGCGATCTGCGAGCAATTGCAGGATCCGCGCTTCGTCAAAGGCATCGTGGACCGCGACGTGGTGCGCGTGGTGAGCCCCGGCACGCTGGTCGAGACCGACAGCCTCGACGGCACGCTGCCCTTGTGGGTGCTGGCCGTCAGTCCGACCGCCGGCGGCGCGCTGGGCCTGGCCTGGGCCGACGTCAGCACCGGCGCTTTCCGCTGCGCGGAATGCGCGCCGGAGCGCTTCGGCGAGGAACTGGCGCGCATCGGCCCGGCCGAGGTGCTGCTGCCGGAGGTGCACGAGAGCGAGTCCGGCTTCGCCGCCGTCGAGGCGCTGGCGCAGCAATGCGCGCGCGAGAACTTGCCCGTCACGCGGCGGCCGGCTTGGAAGTTCGACGCGCAGCGCGGCGCGCGCGATCTGAAAGAGCGCTTCGGCGTGGCCACGCTGGAAGCCTACGGGGTGGAGGAGGCAGCGCCGGCGGTGGCGGCCTGCGGCGGCCTGCTCGACTTCCTCCACGACACGCAGAAGCACGCGCTGGCGCAACTGCGAGACTTGGAGGTGCATCGCGCGGCGCGCCATCTGCTCTTGGATCGCGCCACGCGCCGCACGCTGGAAATCGTCGCCAACCAGCGCGACGGCGGGCGCGAAGGCACCTTGCTCGCGGCGGTGGACCGCACCGAGACGCCGATGGGCGCGCGCCTGCTGCGCGACTGGCTGCTGGAGCCGCTGCTCGACGCCGCCGCGATCGAGCGGCGCCTTGGCGCGGTGGCCCGTCTGACATCCGCGGCGGATCTGCGGCGCGCGCTCGCCGCGGGCCTCGACGGCATGGGCGACCTGGAGCGCGTCGGCGCGCGGCTGGCCGGCGCGCGCGCCCATCCGCGCGAGCTCGCGGCGCTGGCGCGGGCGTTGGGTCGCGTGCCGCAGCTGAGCGCGCAACTGGAGCAGGCGCCGGCGCTGGTCGAATCCGAGCTGCTCGAAGAGTTGCGCGGCGGCCTCGATCCCTGCGCCGAGCTGCGCGAACGCATCGTCGCCACGCTCGCCGACGAGCCGCCGATCGTCTGGAAGGAAGGCGGCCTGATTCGCGCCGGCTTCGATGCTGCGCTCGACGAATTGCGCGCGCTGGCCAGCGGCGGCAAGGAATATCTGGCGGCGCTGGAGTTGCGCGAGCGCGAGCGCACCGGTCTGCCGGTCAAGGTCGGCTTCAACCGCGTCTTCGGCTACTACCTGGAAGTGACGCGCGTGCAGGCCGGCAGCGGCGCCGTGCCGGTCGAGTGGACGCGCCGCCAGACGCTCAAGAATCTCGAGCGCTACGTCACGCCGGAGTTGAAGGAGTACGAGGACAAGGTGCTCGGCGCGGAGGAGAAGGCGCAGGATCTGGAGGCGAAAATCTTCGAGGACTTGCGCGCCTTCGCCGCCGGACTGGTCGGGCGCGTGCTCGGCACCGCGCGCGCGGTGGCGGCGCTCGACGTGCTGCAGGGCTTGGCGCGACTGGCGGCCGAACGCGACTGGGCGCGGCCCGAGCTGGCCGCCGACGGCGATCCCGCGCTGCTGGAGATTCGCGACGGGCGGCATCCGGTGGTCGAGCAGGCGCTGCGCGAAGAGCCCTTCGTGCCGAACGACGCGCGCTTCGGCGCCGATCGCCGGCTGGCGGTGATCACGGGTCCGAACATGGCCGGCAAGTCCACCTACTTGCGGCAGACGGCGCTGATCACGCTCTTGGCGCAAGCGGGTTCCTTCGTGCCGGCGCGCGCGGCGCGGCTGGCGCCTGCGGATCGCATTTTCGCGCGCCTGGGGGGGGGAGACGACATCGCGCGCGGACAGAGCACCTTCATGGTCGAGATGGTGGAGACGGCGCTGATCATGCGGCATGCCGGACCGCGCTCGCTGGTGCTGCTGGACGAGGTCGGGCGCGGCACCAGCACCTTCGACGGCCTGGCCATCGCCTGGGCGGTGTGCGAGCAGGTGCACGACGTGGTGAAGGCGCGCTGCCTCTTCGCGACGCACTATCACCAGCTCACCGATCTCGCGGCCAGTTTGCCGGCGGCGGTGAATCTGCGCGTGGCGGTGCGCGAGCGCGCCGGGCGCGTCGTGTTCCTGCACCGCATCGAGGAAGGCGGCACCGACCGCTCGTACGGAATTCACGTCGCGCAGCTGGCCGGACTGCCCGCGCCGGTCGTGGCGCGCGCGCGCGCGGTGCTGGCGCGGCTCGAGCAGGACGAAGAAGGATTGTCGCGGCGGATTCTCGGCGCGGCGCCGGCCGTGTCGCAACCTTCGCTCTTCGAGGCGCTCGAGGCTGCCGACGACGCCTTGCTGGCCGAGTTGCGCGCGCTCAATCTGGACACGCTGCCGCCGATCGAAGCCTGGCAGACCTTGCGCCGCGTGCTGGCGGCGCTGCGGAGCGCCTGATGTTCGACGATCACCAGCCGAAGCCGGATCGCTGGGACCGCGCGATCCGATTCGTCCTGGGAGGGATTGTCGGATTTTTCGTCGGCTTCTACTGGATTGGTGACACCGGAATCCTTCGCGCCGAGCTCGCCGGCTACGTCCTGTGGATCGGGGTGATTTGCGGCGTGGTGGTGGGCTCGCTGGCGGCGTGGCAGGGCGACCGGGTTTGGGCCTGGTTCCGGCACTGGTGGATCTAGGAGCCGATGCCGCGCCTCGTCGCCTTTCTGCGCGCGATCAACGTCGGCGGGCGCAACGTGAAGATGGAGGCGCTGCGCCGGCACTTCGAGGAGTTGGGCCTCGAGGAGGTGGAGACCTTCATCGCCAGCGGCAACGTGATCTTCCGCGCGCCGGCCCGCGGCCTCGCCGCCCTGGCGGTGAAGATCGAGCGGCATCTGGAGCAGGGATTGGGATTCGAAGTGAGCACCTTTCTCCGCACCGAGGCCGAGGTCGCCGCCATTGCCCGCCACGCCGCCTTCAGCCCGGCGCAGGTGAAATCGGCTCAGGCTCACTGCGTGGGCTTTCTGGCTGAGCCGCTCGGCGCCGCGCAGCGGAAGGCGCTGGCCGCCTTGACCTCCGAAGCCGACGAGTTCAGCGCGCACGGCCGCGAGGTCTACTGGCTCTGCCGCACGATGCAGAGCGAATCAAAGTTCAACAACGCCTTGTTCGAGCGCAAGGTGGGCGTGAAGGCTACCTTCCGCGGCATGAGCACGATCGGCAAGCTGGCCGCGAAGTTGGCAGGCCGGGTATCCTGACTCCATGGCCAAGGCCGAGCTCAAGACCCAGCGCAACCGCGCCAGCGTGGCGGCATTTCTGAAGTCGGTTGCCGATCCGGAGCGGCGGGCGGACTGCGCCGCGCTGCTGGCCTTGATGAAGACCGCCACCGGCGCCAAGGCGGAAATGTGGGGCACGAGCATCGTCGGCTTCGGCTCCTTCCGTTACCGAGGCGCATCCGGCCGCGAGGGGGATTGGATGCTCACCGGCTTCTCGCCGCGCAAGCAGAACATGACCGTTTACGTGATGAGCGGCTTCGGGCCCTTCGCGGAGCTGATGCCCAAACTGGGCAAATACAAGATCAGCGGCGGCAGCTGCCTCTACTTCAACCGGCTGGCGGATCTGCATCTGCCCACCTTGCGCAAGATTGTCAAACAGTCCGTCGCGCTGACGAAGAAGCGGGACGTCTCGGCATGAGGCGTCCGGCCGGCGCCGCCGGCGCGCTGCTGTTACTGCTGGGGGCCGCATGCCCCGCGGCCGATCCGCCGGCGGCGATCGCGGCAACGGCCGGACAGGGCGCCGTCGCAGCGCTGCCTCCGCGCCTGGTCCGCAACGACGACGAATTGCGCGCCGCGCTCGCCGGTCTCGCGGCCGGAGTGGAAGTGGTGATCGCGCCGGGCGAATACCGCGGCGGCATCTTGCTGGCAGAAGCGAGCGGCAGCGCCGCCGCGCCGATCATGATCCGCGGCGCCGAGCCGGACCGCCCGCCCGTCTTCACCGGTGGGGGCAGCGAGGGCTGGCATCTGAGCGACTGCAATCACCTCGTGCTACGGGACCTGATCGTGCGCGGCTACGCCGGCAATGGCGTGAACGTGGACGACGCGGGCAGCATCGAGACTCCCGCGCTCGGCATCGTGATCGAGCGCCTCAGCATCGAGGACACCGGCCCCGAGGGCAATCACGACGCGCTGAAGCTCTCCGGCCTCGACGGCTTCACGATCCGCGGCTGCCGCTTCCGCGGTTGGGGCGGCTCCGCGGTGGACATGGTCGGCTGCCACGATGGCTTGATCGAAGGCTGCCGCTTCGAGGGCGCGGAGGGTTTCTCACAATCGAGCGGCATCCAGGCGAAGGGCGGCAGCGCGCGCGTCACGGTGCGCCGCTGCGAGTTCGAGAATGCCGGATCTCGCGCCGTGAACCTGGGCGGCAGCACCGGCCTGCAGTACTTCCGCCCGCCCGGCGCCGGCTACGAGGCCGCCGAACTGCTGGTGGAGGGCAACGTCTTCCGCGGGAGCCAGGCGCCGATCGCCTTCGTCGGCGCGGTCGGCTGCATCGTGCGCGACAATGACATTCACAATCCCGAGAAGTGGCTGCTGCGCATCCTGCAGGAGAGCACGGGGCCGCAATTCGCGCCGTGCCAGGGCGGCGTGTTCGAGAGCAATCGCATCCGCTTCGACCAACGCGTGCAGGTCTTCGTCAACGTCGGGCCCGGCACCTTGCCGGACAGCTTCGTCTACCGCGACAACGTCTGGATCGAAACCGACGCTGCCGGCCGCGAACTCGCCTCCCCGCGCACTCCGTTTTAGGTCAGAGCGCTGCGCCGGACCAGAGGCCGATGCCGTGCGAAATCGCCATGGCCAAGGCGCTCCAGAAGGTCACGCGCAGCGCGCCCGTGGCCGCGCGCGCGCCGCCGGCGCGGGCCGCCAGGGCGCCGAGCGCCGCCAGGAACAGGAGCGAACTGGCCACCACGAAAATGGAGAGGCGGCCGGTCGGAGCGGTCGCCGCCACCAGCAGCGGCAGCGCCGCGCCGAGTGCGAAGGTCCCGGCGGACGCGAGGGCCGCCTGCACCGGCCGCGCGCGCTGCGCCTCGGCGATTCCCAGTTCGTCGCGCGCGTGCGGGGCGAGAGCGTCGCGCGCCATGAGTTGCTCCGCCACGTGCCGCGCGAGCGCGGGCTCGAGGCCGCGGGCGACGTAAATTCCGGTGAGTTCCGCCAGCTCGGCGGCGGGCTCGCTTGCCAACTCGGACTTTTCGCGCGCCAGATCGGATTTTTCGGTGTCGGCTTGGGAACTGACGGAAACGTACTCGCCGGCGGCCATCGACATGGCGCCGGCCACCAGGCCCGCGACTCCGGCGATCATCACGCTGCCGCGCTCCGCCTGCGCAGCGGCCACGCCCACGACCAAGCTTGCGGTGGACACGATGCCGTCGTTCGCTCCCAGGACGGCGGCCCGCAGCCAGCCGATTCGTTCGGACCGATGCCTTTCCGGGTGGCGCACAGGCCCATTATGACATCCTCTCCGGGCATATACTGCTGCGATGGCCGACTCGATCCTCACCGCGCGCCGCGTGCGCATCGTGTTGCGCATCCTGGGTTTTGTGCTGGTCTTCGTCGGAGTGGTCGACCTCCTGATCGATTTCGTCGAGGCTTTGTTCGGCGAGTCTCGCCTGTTCGGGGATTTCCTTTTTCGGGATGCGCTGCTCGGCGCCATCGAGATCGGAGCCGGCGCATTTCTGATCCTCCGCGCCAAGGACTTGGCCGGTTTCCTGGCTGAAGACCGCGAATCCTGATGCACGCATTCCGCACCTTGCCCTGGCTCCTGCTGGCGGTCCTGAGTTGCGCCGGTCCGGCGCCCGCCCCGGCGTCCTCCACGGCTCCGGCCGCCGAGACGGCGCCGGCCGAGGTCGGTTCGCTGCGCAACGCGCGCGTCGCCTACGCCATGCCGGGCGAGGGCGCGCCGCTCACGTACTTCGCCGGCGCATTGGACGCGGCAGAGCTCGCGGAATTGTCAAAGTTGGCTCCGAATCTGCGCATCGTCGCCGGCCTGTCGCGCGAAGAGGCGCTGGCGCGCGCCGCCGAGGCGCACGGCGTGGATGGCCGCTACGCCAGCCCGGAATTCATCGCGGCAGCCCCCAATCTGGTCTGGGTGCAGGCCATGAGCGCCGGCGTGGACCGCTACCTGGGCAACGCAGCGCTGATGCAGAGGGAATCCCTCGTGCTCACCAACATGCAGGGCGTGCACGGACCGGCCATCGCCGATCACGCGCTGGGCATGCTGCTGACCTTGACGCGCGATCTGCGCCACTACGCCAAGGAGCAGGACGCCGGCCGCTGGACTCCGGACGGCACGGGCGCCGCCACCGCGCTGGCGGGCCGCACGATGCTGGTGGTGGGCCTTGGCGGCATCGGCACGGAAATCGCGCAGCGCGCGGCCGGCTTCGGCATGCGCGTCATCGCCACGCGCCGCAGCGACACGCCCGGCCCCGCCTACGTGGAGAAGGTCGGCCGCAACGAAGACTTGATGTCCATGCTGCCGGAGGCCGACGTCGTGGCGATCGCCGTGCCGCTCACGCCGGAAACCACGGGCCTCTTCGACGCCGACGCTTTCGCCGCCATGAAGCCCGGCGCGATTCTCATCAACATCGCCCGCGGCAAAGTCGTGGACACCGAGGCGATGCTGGCGGCCTTGCGCAGCGGCCGCCTCGCCGGCGCCTGCCTGGACGTGACGGAGCCCGAGCCGCTGCCCGCCGGCCATGCGCTGTGGAGCATGCCCACGGTGCTGATCACGCCCCACGTCGCCAGCGACGCCGAACTCACGAACGAGCGCTCGTGGGCGCTGCTGCGCGAGAACCTGCGCCGCTTCGCCGCCGGCGAGCCGCTGTACAACGTCGTGGACAAGAAGGCCGGCTATTAGAATTGCGGCCATGGCGCGTTTCGGATTCCTCGCCCTTCTGACTCTGGCTTCCTGCAGCGGCTCCGGCGAAGCGGGCCCCGGCGATGCCGCGCGCGGCGAAGCCGTCTATCTGACGAACTGCGTGGCCTGCCACCAAGCCGACGGCAGCGGCCAGCCGGCCGGCGGCACGCGCCTGGCCGCGAACTTCAGCGCGCCGGGCGGCCCTCTGTCCAAGACGGACGAGGACCTGCTGCAGGCCATTCGCCTGGGCCGCACCGGCCAGATCGGCGCCATGCCGGCCTGGCGCGGCATCTTGTCGACGCAGCAGCAGCGGGACGTCCTGGCCTTCTTGCGCGCCCGGTTCGCCCCGCCACCGCCGAAAGAATCCTAGAACTGCGTCGGTGCCGCGCTCGCGGACTTGCGGAAGATCATCCAGGTGACGGCCCAGCCGATCAGCACGACGATCGCCATGCCCCACCACTCGAAGCGCCAGGTCACGGTGTTGTGCTGCGCCAGCATGGCGTAGATCAGCGGCACCGACATGAAAGTGTTGTGCTTGCTGCGCAGGCCTGCCATGGCCGGAAGCGCGGCGTCGGCGGGCGTGCCGCTCTTGATGCCGGCGATGATCTGCCGCTGCGCCGGCCAGATGCGGAACCACACGTTGAAGGCCATGATCGTGCCGAACATGCTGCCGAGGTGAATCGTCATGGTGCGGCCGTCGTAGCCCAGCACTTCGCTGAAGACGTACATGGCCGCGACCGCCAGCAGGAAGCTGACCGCGATGCCGGCCTGCACGTTCTTGGCCATGGCCTTCCACAGCGCGTCGTAGATGAAGGGAGCGATGAGGATCATGCCGAAGCCGATCCACGTGGCGCCGGCGACGCCTTCCGCCTCGCCCGCGACTCCGCTGACCGCGGCGCCCTTCATGACGCCCTGTTGATAGACGAGGTGCAGCAGCAGCACGCCCGTGATCCAGGTGTAGGCCGCGCCCCAGCGGAAGAAGTAGAGGGCGCGCGGCAGCAGCTCCGGCAGGACCTTCTGCTTCGTGGGTCCGTCCAGTTTCGGCGCAACCTGGGCGTTCACCCAGTTGAAGAAGTAGAGCATGCCGATCCAGAGCACGCCGGCCACGACGTGGGTCCAGCGGAAAATTGCATCGAGCCAAGGGGCGACTGTGTCCACGGTATCTCCTGAAGGTGTTGCGAATCGCCAGCGGCGGGGGCCGCGCAGCGGCGGTCATTCTAGGCCGGCTGCGCCGCCGATTGCGAGCCTTGTTATACCTTCGTCATGCTCTCTCCCGAGTCACTGGTGCGGCTGCGGCCATGGGTCTTGAGAATCCTGATCTTCGCTTCGCTCGCGCTGGCGGCCATGGGACTGCCCATCCTCGGCGATCGAGACCTCAGCGAGACCTGGATTCGCGCCTTCACCAGCACGGCGATCCTCGCCACGGCTTGCGTGACGATCCTGATCGGCATGGCGCACGCGCGGCGTCGCGAGCGCACGGGACCGGCCGTATTCGGAATCTTGCTGACGACCGTTGCCGTCACGGCGGCCTTGAAGTGGATCTGGACCGGCGTGCTCGGATCAACTGCGATGCTGGCCGCGGTGAGCAGCATGAGCTGGGCGCTGGCATGGGCATTTCTTCTTGCCGCCTATGCGGAGCGCGTGCCGGAGAAATTCGCATTTCTTCAACATGCCACGGCACTCTCCATCGCAGGATTCGCCGTCAGCTTCACCGTGATGGTGTGGACCGGGCCGGAATCCGGCCAACCTGAGCAGTGGAGCTACGTGCTGATGATCATGAGTTTTGCAGGCTTGACGATCCTGAGATCCCTCTCCCATTACCACCGCTCCGGCCTGCGCGCCGTGGTGCCCATGGCGCACGTCGCCAGCGTCCTGCGCTCGATGGATTTCTACCAGCGGCTCGGCTTCCGCTGCGAGAACTCCTTCAGTCCTCCCCAGGCGCCGGAGCCGACCTGGGCTTGGATGGAGGCGCCGGGCGGCGCGCAGTTGATGCTGGCCTGCGCGGCAGAACCCGTGGCGGCCGCGCCGCAAGGCGTGCTCTTCTACGTCTACTGTGACGACCTGCCGACGAAGCACGCCGAACTGGCGGGCAAGGGTCTGGCCGTCGGGCCGATCGAGCAGCCCTTCTACGCGCCCCGCGGCGAGTTCCGCCTGACGGACCCCGACGGTTACGCCCTGATGCTGACCCACACCTGAGGCCGGGCACTGTCAGAATGCGGGCATGCTCCGCCCCCGCGCCCTCGCGCTGCTCCTGCTGCTCGGCTCTTGCACCGGCTCCGACGCGGGGCCGCAGACCGTGACTCTTTTCAACGGCAAGGATCTGAGCGGCTGGACGCCGAAGATCCGCGGCCTGCCGCTCGGCGAGGACCCCGGCCGCACTTTCCGCGTCGAGGACGGACTGCTGAAGGTCTCGTATGACAATTACGAGGGCGATTTCGCCGGCCGCTTCGGCCACCTCTTCCACGACGGCAGCTGGTCCCACTACCGGCTCCTGATCGAATACCGCTTCACCGGCGAGCAGGCCGCCGGCGGCCCCGGCTGGGCCTGGCGCAACAGCGGCGTGATGATTCACGGCCAAACCGCCGAATCCATGCGCGTGGACCAGGAATTCCCGGTGTCGATCGAAGTGCAGTTCCTGGGCGGCGACGGCACCAATCCGCGCGCCACCGCCAATCTGTGCACGCCGGGCACGCACGTCGTGATCGACGGCCAGCTGGTCACCACGCACTGCATCGACTCCTCCTCGCCCACCATTCATGGCGACGCGTGGGTGACCGTCGAGGTCGAGGTGCGCGGCAGCGAAGTCATCCGCCACTTCGTCAATGGCCAGGAAGTCTTCGCCTACCAACAGCCGCAGTACGATCCCGGCGACGCCGACGCCCAGCGCCTGATCCGGGACGGCGTCCTGCTGATCGAGGGCGGCTCCATCTCCCTGCAGGCGGAGAGCCATCCGATCGAATTCCGGCGCGTGGAATTGACTCCGCTCGAGTGATTCAGCGCGTTCGGCGGCACAGGACGCGCGCCCAGACCGGGCGGTGATCGGACAATTCCGTCTCCTCGAGCACTGCGCCGCCGGCCGCGCGCAATGCCAGGCCGGGGCCGCTGCGAATCAGCAGGTGATCGATGTCCTGGCTCGGGGCGCGCGCGTTCCAGCTCGGTCCCGGCGCCTCTGCGTGCGTGAATCCGGCCGCGTAGAAGGCGCGCATCGTGCGGCTGTCCGGAACGTCGTTGAAATCGCCGGCCACGATGCAGGGCAGACCTGACAATTCCAGCTCCGCCAGCAGCGCCTGCGCCTGCGCGAAGCGCGCCGCATCGTCCTCGATCCAGTTGAAGTGCACGCACACGGCCAGCAGCGGCCGTCCCAGCACCTGCACTTCGCGCGCGAGCGCCACGCGCGGCTCGTTGCCTTCCGGCAGGGGAATCGAGCGCGTGCTCAGAACGGGCAGCCCGCTCAGCATGCCCAGCCCGTATTGGCCGCCGTCGAAGTCCATGAAGGCGCCGAACGCCGGATCCAGGCCGGTAGCCGCCGCGAGCCGCGCCATCTGATCTTCACTGCCCGACCGCCGGCAGGACTGGTCGATCTCCTGCAGGAAGACCAGGTCGGCGTCGCGGGCGGCGACGTACTCGCCTTTGGCCGCGAGATTCAGGTTGCCGCGCTCGTCCGCGCCGTGCAGCAGATTCCAGGACAGCAACTCGAGTTCGCGGCTGGCGCATGCGCCGCAGAGTGAGAGCGCGGCCAGGGCTAGAGTCAGGCGGGCGATGAACACGGGACTCATGGTAGGCTCCGGCCCTTCGTGCGCCTCGCCAGCGAATCCGCCGAATTGACGACCGCCGCAACCGACCTGCTGCTGGCGGGCATCGCTGCGGCGGGGGCTCTGGCTGCGCGCCGTCCGCTGTGGCGCGCCGCCTTCGCCGGGCTCGCGGGCGCCAGTCTGGCCGGAGCCGCCGTCCACGGACTTCAACTCTCGGCCGCCGCATCACAAGGCCTGTGGCTGCTGCTCAATCTCGGGCTCGGCGCGACCGTCGCAATTTTCGCGCTCGCGGTCCTGCGCGATCACTCCGGAGCCGCCGCCGCGCGCCGCGCCGCGCCGCCGCTGCTGCTCACGGGCCTGGGCGTCGGCCTGGCGGCGCAGTACTACCTGGACACCTTTCTGCCCTTCATCCTGTTCAACGCGGCCGTGCTGCTCGCCTGCGCGGCATCAGCATGGCGCCGGCGCCGCGCGGCCCTCGCCGCCGGCTGCCTGTTGGCGCTGCTGGCCGGCCTCGTTCAGGCCAGCGACTGGAGCATGCAACTCGTCTGGGAATTCGATCACAACGGGCTCTTTCACCTGGCGCAGGTGCCCGCGCTCTTGCTCTGGATCCGCGAATCGCGCAGTCTGTCCTTCGCATGAGTGAAGCCGCCTCCCCAGCCAAGCGCGTCTGGCTGACCCGCCTGCTGCTGATCTTCGGTCTGCTGACGCTCGTCGGCCTTGCCATCTCCGCCGGCCTGTTTCTGGCCATGACCGACTGGAGCACCCTGACCGCCGCTGAGGCCGAAACGCGCTTGGCCGAAGCCCTCGTCACAGCGGGCGGAACGGAGCCTTATCTGCAGATCCAATCTGACAACAGCATCCTGCTGCGCCGCGACCTCGAGCCGCCGCAGCCCGCGCCGATCGGGCGTCTGCATTTGATGGTGTGGATCCCGGAGCGCTCGAAATTGCTCGAGATTCGCGTGCCCGCCTGGTTCGTGCGCCTCAAGTCCGGCTCCACGTTCGGGCTGGCGGCGCTGGCCGCCGAATTCGCCGATGAGCTGAACGGCGCCAAGCCGCTCAAGATGGACGATCTGCAGCGACGCGGTCCCGGCCTGCTGCTGGATCTGCGCCTGGATCGCGACCGGCGCCTGCTGTTGTGGAGCGAGGCGAAGGACTAGGCGCCCTCGACCCAGGCGTCGAAGACGCGCACCGACTTCCACAGTTTCTTGTTGCCCTCGATGAAGGCGAGGTGCCGCGGATGCACCTGATAGCGGTCGTGAGCCTCCTTGTCTTGGAAGACCGTGAACAAGGCGACGTCGAAGTCGGCGTCGTTCACCGGGCGCGCGAATTCGGCGCCGCGCACGCCGGCCGAGAAGTAAGTCATGCCCTCGTGGCCGGAGAGCAGTTCGCGAATCGAGGCCACCGCCGCCTTCCGATGGGCGGGGCTGGGGTCGTGCAGGCTGAAGTAGACGGCGTGGGCGAGCATGGAATGCGCCATGTTAGGGGACTTGAGCCTCAATTTTCCTCAACTCCGGCCGCCAATGCTGTGAAGCCAAGTCTCCCATGGTCGATCCTCACCCTTCCGCGCAGCCATTGCGCATCAACGTGGCCGAGCTTGCCCGGCGTTATCGCGCCGGCAGTCTGGCCTACGAGCAGTTTCTCCGCCAGCTGCCGCGCAACGCGGATCGCGAGGATCCGGCCATCGCGGCGCTCCTGGACCTGATCGTGGAGGCCTCCTCCCGCACCGGCCAGGCCAGCGAGGATGAGTCGGAGTTGTGGCGCATGATCGATCAGCAGATCGGGGATCTGCTGGGCCAGCCCGCGCCAGCGCAGTAAGTCGTCCGTCGCCGGAGCGGGAATCCGGGGGTATGCTGGTCCGCCATGGACCTGCAGCAAACCATGGCCGCTTTGGCAAAGCTGGGCACGGCGCAGACGCTCAAGACTTGGCGGCGGCACGGCGCGACGGGGGACATGTTCGGGGTGAAAGTCGGCGACATGAAGACCTTGCTGAAGAAGGTCAAAGGCCGCCAGGATCTGGCCTTCGAGCTCTACGCCACCGGCAATCTGGACGCGATGTATCTCGCCGGCCTGATTGCGGACGGCTCGAAAATGTCAAAGAAGGAATTGAAGTCTTGGGCCGATGCGGCGCGTTGGACCATGATCAGCGAGTTCACCGTGCCGTGGCTGGCGGCAGAAAGCCCGCACGGCCGCGAACTGGCCCTGGCCTGGATGGATTCCAAGAAGGAGCATCTCGCCGCCGCCGGCTGGAACACCTACTCCGGCCTGGTCTCGATGCTGCCCGACGAGGAGCTCGATCTGAAGGAGATCGAAAGGCTGCTGGAGCGCGTCGAACTGGAGATCAAAGCGGCGCCGGACCGCGTCCGCTACTGCATGAACGGCTTCGTGATCGCGGTGGGCGCCGGCGTCAAGCCGCTGCTGGCGCGGGCGAAAGCGACGGCCAAGCGCATCGGGGTGGTGGAAGTGAACATGGGCGACACCGCCTGCAAGGTGCCGCAGGCGCTCGGCTACCTGCAGAAGATCCAGGACATGGGCCGCGTCGGCCACAAGCGCAAGACGATGAAATGCTGAGCCGGGGCGCCGACGGCGTGCGGCGTTGCGCCTGGTGCGGCGCCGATCCCCTCTACGTCGCCTATCACGACGAGGAGTGGGGGCGTCCGCTGCGGGACGACCGCCGCCTCTTCGAGAAGATCTGCCTGGAGGGCTTCCAGTCCGGTCTCTCCTGGCTGACGATTCTGCGCAAGCGGGAGAACTTCCGCCGCGCCTTCCTCGACTTCGACCACGCGGCCCTGGCGCGGAGGGACGCGCGCTTCGTCGAGCGCCTGCTCGGCGACGCCGGCATCGTGCGGCACCGTGGCAAGATCGAATCGGTCCTCAACAACGCCAAACGCGCCGGCGAACTCGCGGCCGAGCGCGGCGGCCTCGCGGACTTCTTGTGGGAGTTCGCGCCGCCCGCGCGCCGCAAGTTTGCGGGCATCGTTCCGTCCACGCCTGAATCCACCGCGCTCTCCAAGGAGTTGCGCCGCCGCGGCTGGTCCTTCGTCGGACCGACCACGATGCACGCCTTCATGCAGGCGGTGGGAATGGTGAACGATCACGCCCC
>CAYVPL010000022.1:0-18182 GCA_964453755.1 uncultured Planctomycetales bacterium | reverse complement strand
GACGCGCGCACGCTGTTCTTCGCTCATGTCCTTGAGCGCCAGGCCGGGCCGGTCGCGCGGAATGAAGTGCCAATCCAGACGCTCAGGCGCGTCGAGGTCGAAGGTGGCGGCGGCGCGCTGCTCTGGACTGAGCAATTCCAGCACCGCCAGCGCCGCCGCGGCCAGGCGGCCGGATCCGTCCTGCGGGCCGGACGAAACCGGCTCCTGCCAGACGCCCGCGCAGAGCGCGCAGCCGGAGAGTGCGGCGAGCAGCCCGCGCATTACTCTTCCTCCTCCTCGAGCGCCGGCAAGGTCCAGTCGTCGGACGTCTTGGCGACGTCGGCCGCGAGTTTGCTCACAGCGCGGCGCATCATCACCGCATCCATGGCTCGATTCTCGATGGCAATGCCGATCATCAAGGAGGAGGAGCTCGTCACGTAGAAGTGAGCGGGCTGGATGCTGTGGTTTTGCCGCAGCAGGGCGTTGGCCTGCGCCGCCTCCAAGCCGGTTTCCGGCACCTTGCCCAAAAATGCGGTCAGCCAGATGTAACGGCCGCTGCCGCTGACTTCGAAGGCGATCGGGACGTCGAAGGTGTCTTCGGTGACGGTGATCTCGAACTTCGTTTCCGAGAGGTCCTTGATCTCATGGCCCATGCTCGTGATCAAGGCTTTCACGCCTAACAGGTCCAGCGGCTCGGCGGCCGGCTCCTGCGCCGCTGGCCGGAGTGCGAGAGCGGGGGCGAGAGCCAGACCAGCGACGGCAAGAACGGCGGCGAGCGGCTTCGGCATGGCCGCATCCTATCCCGCAATGCTCCTGACTTCCCGGCCGCCGGCGCCGCAAATCTCACTCCTGCTGCTAGAATCCCCGCCCGACCAGGGAGCGCAACATGAAAACGGAATGCCCGGTGTGCGGCGCGGAAATCGCGCGCAAAGGCGACACGGTGAAGGGCGAGTTGCTCGCCTGCCCCGACTGCGGAACGGAACTCGAGGTGGCCAATCTGGAGCCCTTCGAACTCCGCGAAGCGCCGCAGGAAGAAGAGGATTGGGGCGAGTGAGCGCCGATCCCGCTCCCGCGCCGCGCGCGCGCGCAGCCGAGCCCATCCGAGTGGGCTTCCTGCACTCCCTGATGCGGAAGGACGAGAAGATGCTGCTCGAGGCCATGGCCCGGCGCGCCGACCTCGTCGCGGTGCCGGTGGACGACCGCACGGTCACCTTCAACATCGGCCGCGACCGCTTCGACTTCGACGTTGTGCTCGAGCGCAGCATCAACCACTCGCGCGCCCTGCATGCCATCCGCCTGTACGAGAGCGCCGGCATCCGCTGCGTCAACAAGGGCCAGGTGGCCCACGTCTGCGGCGACAAGCTGCTCACGTCCATCGCTTTGGCGGAGCACGGCGTGCCGCAGCCGGAGGTGCGCGTGGCGTTCACCGAAGAGTCCGCTCTCGAGGCGATCGAATCAATGGGCTACCCGGTGGTCCTCAAGCCCGCGGTCGGATCCTGGGGCAGGCTGCTGTCCAAGGTCAACGACCGCGACGCCGCCGAGTCCATCCTCGAGCACAAGACCGTGCTCGGCAGCTACCACCACTCGGTCTTCTACATCCAGAAGTTCGTCGAGAAGCGCGGGCGCGACGTGCGCGCCTTCGTGATCGGCGACGAGTGCATCGCCGCCATTCACCGCACTTCGCCGCACTGGATCACCAACACCGCGCGCGGCGGCGTGGCGACGCGCTGCCCAGTGACCCGCGAACTGTCCGATCTGGCGGTCGGCGCCGCGCGCGCCGTCGGCGGCGGCGTGGTGGCCGTGGACGTGTTCGAGACCGCGGACGGCCTGATGGCGAACGAAGTCAACTACACGATGGAATTCAAAAACAGCGTGGACGTGACCGGAGTGGACATTCCAGGCCGCATCGTGGATTACGTGGCGCAGGTCGCGCGGGGCGCCGTTGCCGGCTGAGCTGACGGTCGCCATCGCTGGGGCTTCCGGCTACGCCGGCGGCGAACTGATCCGGCTGCTGAGCGCTCACCCGCACGTTCGGCTGCGCCAGGCCAGCTCGCAGCGCTTCGCCGGCAAGCCGGTCGGGCGCGCGCACCCCAACCTGCGCCGCATCGTGGATCTGCAGTTCTGCGCGCTCGAAGATTTGCAGCCCTGCGATCTGCTCTTCCTGTGCCTGCCGCACGGCGAGTCGGGGCGGCGCATCGACTGGGCGCGCGGTCTCGCTCCGCGCATCGTGGACCTGGCCGCCGACTTCCGCCTCGACGATCCCGAGCGCTACGCCCGCCACTACGGCGGTCCGCATCCGCGCCCCGAACTGCTGAAGGAGTTCGTCTACGGCATTCCCGAACTGCACCGCGAGCGCATGCGCGGCGCCGCGTTGGTGTCGAGCGCCGGCTGCAACGCGACGGCCGCGATCCTGGCGCTGCGCCCGCTCTTCAAGCATGGCCTGGCCGAACCCGACCGCACCGTCGTCGAGGTCAAAGTCGGCAGCAGCGAAGGCGGCAACGAGTCCGGGCCGGACACTCACCACCCCGAGCGCGCGGGCTGCGTCCGCTCCTTCAAGCCCACCGGCCACCGGCACGTCGCGGAGATGCTGCAGGAGTTGGGCGGCGGGCCGGACGTCGCCATCCACTTCTCGGGCACCGCGCTCGACATGGTGCGCGGCGTGCTCGCCACCTGCCACGTGTTCCTGCGCGAGGATCTGGACGAGAAGGAAATCTGGAAGATCTACCGCCGCGAGTACGGCGCGGAGCCCTTCGTCCGCCTGGTCAAGGAGATCGAGGGCAACTACCGCTATCCCGAGCCCAAGATCCTGTCCGGCACCAACTTCTGCGACGTCGGCTTCGAGCGCGACCCCGGCTCGCGCCGCCTGGTGGTCATTTCGGCAATTGACAATTTGATGAAAGGCGCCGCCGGGCAGGCGGTCCAGGCCATGAACCTGATGTGCGGATTCGACGAGCGCGAAGGCCTCGGCTTCGCTGGCCTGCATCCGATCTGAGGTCCCGCGATGTGCCGCCTCCTCTACGTCCGCGCCGAGGCCGATTTCGATCCGGCGGAGCATCTGCGGCCCTTCGCCGCCTTGGCGCGCGCCAGCCGCGAGTACCAAGGCGACGGCTGGGGTTGCGCGCTGTGGCAGGATGGAGCCTGGCGCCTGCACCACGACGTCCGGCCGGTGTGGGAGCGCGAACTGCCCCGCCTCGGCCGCACGCGCCGGATGCTGGCCCATGCCCGCAGCGCCTTCGAGAACCGCGACATCCGCGTCGAAAACAACATGCCCTTCCACGACGGCCGCTACGCTTTCGCCTTCAACGGCGAACTGCGCGGCGTACGCCTGAAGGAAGAAGGCCGCATCGGCGCGGAGAAAATCTTCAACTTCGTCAAGCGCTTCGACCGCGGCGACATGGCGGCGGCGCTGCGCAAGGCCTTGCCGCTGATCGAGCAGCGCTCGGCGCGCGTGCGCGCCATGAATCTGATTCTCGCCGACGGCGAGCGCGCCTGGGTCGCCAGCACCTACCGCGAAGACGCGGACTACTTCACGATGCGGCGCAAACAGCGTGACGGCGCGCTGGCCGTCTGCTCCGAGCCCTATCCGGGCGAGGGCGGATGGGAACCGCTGCCGAACGACAGCGTGGAGGTCTTGCCATGATCCTGGTGAAGCTGGGCGGCGGCGCAGACGTCAATCTGGCCGGCGCGGCCGAGGATCTGGCTGCCCTAGGCGAGCCCTTCGTGCTCGTGCACGGCGCCAACGCGCTGCGCGACGAACTGGCGGCCAAACTGGGATGGGAGAAGCAGGTTCTGACTTCGGTGTCGGGCTACGCCAGCGTCTATTCCGACGAGCGCGCTCTCGACTTGCTGCTCATGTCCTACGCCGGCTTGCGCAACCAGCGGCTGGTCGAGCATCTGCAGCGGCGCGGCGTCAACGCGGTCGGGTTGAGCGGGCTCGACGGGCGGCTGGTGCAGGGGCGCCGCAATCGCGGCATTCGCGTGCAGGACGGCGCGAAGCAGCGCATGGTGCACGACTTCTCCGGCAAGCCGCAGAGCGTGAACGGCGGCCTGCTGCGCCTGCTGCTCGACGCCGGTTACGCGCCGGTGCTGTCGGTGCCGATCGCCGACGAGGAAGGCTGGGCCATCAACGCCGAGAACGACGACGTGGTCGTCGCGCTGCAAGCCGAATTGCAGGCGCGGCTGGTGCTGCATCTGATCGAGGCGCCCGGCTTCCTCGAACGGCGCGACGATCCGAGCAGCCTGCTGCGCGAACTGCCGCGCGCCGAACTCGAGCGGCGCGAGGCCGCAGCCGAGGGCCGCTTCAAGCGCAAGTTGCTGGCCATTCGCCGCCTGCTCGAAGCCGGCCCCTGCGAAGTGCGGCTGGCCGACGGCCGCGTCCCCCACCCCGTGCGCGCGGCGTTGGAAGGCGCCGGCACCCTGATTCGCTGAGGTCCATGAACTCCTCCGAACGCGAGCGGGCGCACGAATTCAACGTGCAGGTCAAGCGGCCGCTGGCCATCGTGCGCGGACTGAACGCGCGGGTGTGGGACGAGGAGGGCCGTGAGTACGTGGACTGCGTCAGCGGCCACGGGGTCGGCAACCTCGGCCACGCGCATCCGCGCATCACTGCGGCCATCGCGAAGCAGGCGGAGCGCCTCGGTCCGTTGTCCAACGGATTCGCCAACGACGTGCGCGCGCGGCTGCTCGAGCGCCTGGCCGGCATGGCGCCGGCGGGCCTGGGCCGCGCCTTCCTCTGCAACTCGGGCACGGAGGCGGTCGAGGCCGCGATCAAATTCGCCCGCTTCACCACGGGGCGCACCGACTTCGTCTGCGCCATGCGCGGCTTCCACGGCCGCACGCTCGGCGCGCTCAGCGCGACCTTCCGCCCCGAGTACCGCGCCCCCTTCGAGCCCCTCGTGCCGGGCTTCAGTTTCGCGCCTTTCAACGACTTTGACAAATTCGCCGCGGCGGTGACGGAGCGGACTGCGGGATTGATTCTCGAGCCGATCCAAGGCGAGAGCGGCGTGCATCCGGGCGACCCGGAATTTTTCCAACGCTTACGCCGCCTCTGCGACGAGCGCGGCCTGCTGCTGATCGTGGACGAAGTGCAGACCGGCTGCGGCCGCACCGGCAGCTTCCTCGCCGTCGAACAACTCGGCGTGACGCCGGACGTCGTGTGCCTGGCGAAGGCGATCGCCGGCGGACTGCCGATGGGCGCGGTGCTCTGCTCCGAGAAGGTGAAGGCGCCGGTCGGCCGCCACGGCACCACCTTCGGCGGCAATCCCCTGTGCTGCGCGGCGGCGCTGGCCGCGCTGGACGTGCTGGAGGAACAGCGCCTGGCCGAGCGCGCGTTGCGCCTGGGCGATCGTTTCGTCGCGCGGCTGCGCGCGAGTCCGCTGGCGCAGGTGCGCGAGATCCGCCACCGCGGCCTGATGATCGGCATCGAAACCCGCGCCAAAGCCCAGCCGCTGATCGAGGCCATGACGGCGGCCGGCGTTCTGACCTTCCCCGCCGGCGCGACGGTGATCCGCGTCTACCCGCCGCTGACGATCGAGGAGGATCTGCTCGATCTCGTGGCGGATCGAATCGCGTCGGTGCTCGCCTGAAGGGACGCAGTCCTCAGGCCACCGCGGCCAGTTGCTGGCGCAGGGTGGCGAGCGCCTTCGGCAGTTGCGCCGGGACGTCGGACCAACCGCACTCCAAGGAGATGCGGCCGGCGAAACCGGCGTCCTTGAGCGCCTGCAAATAGGGAGTGAAATCGTCGCCGTCCACGCCCGGCGCAGTGCGCTCGCGCTTCTCGGCCAGATGCACGTGGCGCACGAGGGCACCCGCCTCGCGAATGGCCTGCGGCCCCTCCTCCATGCGCAACATGTGGAAGACGTCGGCAGTCAGGCCGATGCGCGGATGCCCGACGGCGGCGACGAGGCGCCGCGCCTCGCCGAGGCGATTGAGAAAATTGCATTCGGCGGCCTGCAGGTTCTCGACGCAGAGATCCACGCCGTGCCGGTCGGCGACGTCGCCGAGCCGCGCCAGCAGCGCGGTAAACTGCAGATCGGCGTCCTCGCGCGCCCAGCCTTCGGGCAGCATGCGCGCGCCGGCCGAGCCGAACGTGATCACGCGAATGCCCACGCGCGCGGCGCGCAGGAAGGCCTGTTCGGCGTAGGCCAGAATCGGCGCGTGGTCCGCCTTCGGCCCGACGCTGACGAAGGAGCCGGGCAAGAAGGAATTCGCCGCGCGCGCCGGCAGCGGCGCGTCGCGCAGCGCGTCGAGGGCCTTGCTCATCTCCTCCAGCGCGCGATCCGGCGCGAGCTCGCCGCGGCATCCGACTTCCAGATACTCCGCGCCGCCGGCCTTCCAGCTCGCCGCCTCCTTCGATCCTCCGCACACGCCGATCGGCGGCGCGAACGCGGCCGGCTGCTGAACGACGCCCGGCTGCGCATGCGGCGCCGCAGCTCCCGGCCAGCGCCCCAGAGCCGGCGCCGTCAGCAGAGCCGCGCCGCCCCAGGCCAGGAATTCGCGGCGCGTCGCGCTCATCACAGTTCCTTCGGCATCACGAACGGCTCGCGCAGCGCGCGGCTGGCGAAGGCGTTGGCCTCGTCGGCGCGCGCGCCGGTGAAGAGTTCGGTGCCGGAGTCGAAGGCCAGAGCCGGGCTGCAGCGCAGCGGCGTGCCGGTAGTGAGGCCGTTCTCGTGCAGATGCTGGCGCAGGCGCGCGCAGGCTTCGGCGCTGGCGGCGTCCCCGGCGAAGGGGCTGGCCAGGCTGTTCCAAGGCTTCGGCTCGCCGAGGCGCCAGGCCGCGTTGCCCAGATGACAGAGACCGGAAGACAGGTGCCCCTCGATGGCGGGCGCCGTGCCGACGGCGCCGCCGCGCACCGCCGCGACGAAGCCGGCGAAGTGGTCGCCGCCGCCTTCGAAAACCTTCATCACTTCGCCCTTCAAGTCGAAAGCCACGGCCTTGGCGTAGTCCTGGATCACGAGCCAGCCGCCCGCGCCGTGGAAGATGGTGCCGATGCTCGCGCCCTTGTAGTCGCCGGTCTTGAGGCCGCGCACTTCGAAAATGATCTGCTTGCCGCCCCAGTCGTAGAAGCAGAGCTGGGAGTTGGGCGTCTCGCCGTCGTCCGCGTAGCCGACGCGCCCGCCCACCGATGCGACGCGAGCCGGAAACGTGTCCAATCCCAGGCCCCAGCGCGCCAGATCCATCTGGTGCACGCCCTGGTTGCCGATGTCGCCGTTGCCGGTGTTGAAGTCCCAGTGCCAGTCGTAGTGCAGGCTCTTGCGGCGCAACGGCCGCAGCTGCGCGGGACCCGTCCACAAGTCGTAGTCGCAGGTGGCGGGCGGCGCGACTTCGCCGCCAGCCTGCCCGATCGAAGCGCGCGGCTTGTAGCACAAGCCGGTCGCGAGTTTGACTTCTCCCAGGCCGCCGGCCTGGAGCCAGGCGATGGCGTCGCGGCAGGCGGCGTGCGAGCGGGCCTGCGTGCCGTGCTGCACCACGCGGCCGTACTTCGCGGCGGCGCGGACCAGCGCGCGGCCCTGCGCCAGATCGTGGCTGGCCGGCTTCTCGACGTAGACGTGCTTGCCGGCCTGCAAGGCCCACACCGCGGCCAGCGCGTGCCAGTGGTTCGGCATGGCGATGGACACGGCGTCGATGGACTCGTCCTCCAGAAGCTTCCGGATGTCCTTGAAGTACTTCGCGTCCGGCACCGCCTTCATCGCCGGACCGATCACGCCCTCGTCGGCGTCGCACAGCGCCACGACGTCGGCGTCCGGCAGGTCGCGGTAGGCGGCGACGTGCGTCCGCCCTTGCCCGCGCACTCCGATCACCGCCATGCGCAGCGCGTCGGGATTCTTCTTCCCCCCCCCGAAAGTGCGCGCGGCCAGCGGCGTGCGCGCCACGACGGCGGCGGCGGCGGCGAGCAAGGTCTGATCGAGGAAGCGGCGGCGAGTGAGGCTCATGGGAGTCAGCGCGGTGAATCGCGGGGGGGATTGGGGAGCGGATCGGGTGTGAGGACGCGGAAGCCGAGGTGATCGCCTTCGGGCACCCACCATACACCAGGCGGGAAATTGGGGTCGCGCAACACCCAATCCTCGTCGAAGACCAGGCGGGCGGTCGGGGCCAGCGCCTCGGCGGGATCGCGCCAGGAGCCGCCGCGCAACACGGCGACGTCCGGCTGCGCCGGATCGGCGGGATTGCCGCAGTACTCCCACACGTTGCCCAGCAGATCGTGGAAGCCGCGCGCGTCCGGCAGGCGCTTGCCCGTTTCCTGAGTGCGGCCGTCGCTGTTGCCGGCATGCCAAGCGTGGGCGTCGAGCGGCCCGGGCGGCGCGGCGCAGGCCAGCTGCCATTCCGCCTCCGTCGGCAGCCGGAACTCGCGGCCGGTGCGCGCCGACAGCCACGCGCAGTAGCCGCGAGCGGCGTTCCAGGACATGCCGACCGCGGGACGGCGGCCCAGGCCCCAGCGCCGGTCGTACGGATGCGTGTCGAGGGGCTTCGAGGGCCGCGCCACGGCGTCCACGCCCTCGGGCGTGGAATTGTCAAAGTTGCAGTAGAGCAGGTACTCGTCCCAGGTGACTTCGTGGCGGCCGAGCCAGAAATTCCCCTCCGGGACGCGCACCATCTCGAAACTCTGGCTGGAGCCGGGAATCGTCACCCGCTCGATCTGCGGCGGCGCCGACGGCGGCGGCCCGGGTTCCGGCGTGGCGCGGGCGCAGGCCGGCGCCAGCATCGTCAGCAGCAGAGCGCGGCGCGCGAGTCGCGGCATCGGTCGGCCAGTTTACGCCGCGGCGCCGGGCTCCGCGCGGCGGCTAATTGCGCGGCGCGAAGGCCACGCGGCCGCCGCCGTAGTCGAACACGAGCCGGAACTGTCCCAGCAGGCCCAGCCCGATGTTGCCGTCGAGGTCCTGGTCGGCGAAGGCTCCGACCTTCTCGGTGTAGAACTGGGCCGGCACTGCCTCGAAGCGGCGGCCGCCCAGTTCGAACCACTCCAACTCGCCGGTCTTGATCGGCTTGATGCCGCCGACGCCGCCGGCGAAGGAAGTTCCCGTTTCCCGATTCTCCAACAACTGCCACTTCTCCACGGCCGGGCTGTGGAAGGAAACGCTGCCGTCGGCGCCCGTGTCCAGGCGGAACAGCCCGTCCCGCTCGCCTTCGAAGCGGGCGCGCGAGCAGGGCACGGTGCCGTCGATGATCAGAGGCTGCCAGGAGCAATCCGCCGCCAAGGCGTAGCCGTCCGGAGAGTGCAGGGCCAGGATCGGCGTCTCGCCGGCTTGGAACTCCACGATCGAGCGCGCGAAGAGCTCGTAGCCGACGATGCCGGCGATTTTTTCGCCGAGCGCCGCGCCGACGAAGTCGAGCTCGAGGCTGACGAAGATCGGCGACTCCAGAGTGAGAGGACCGAGGGTGAAGGTCTCGGTGCGAAAAAAGCCGGCTTCGGTTTTTCCCGCCACGCCGACGGCCGTCACCTGGCCGAAGGATTCATGGCCCAGTTCCCGGGCGGCATCGGGGTCGATGCACATGGCGCCGGCGCCGGAGTCGAAGATGAACCAGCCGATGTCCGCGCCATCCACCCGCGGCCGCACCAGCACGTGACCGCTGCGGGCGCGCCGCGCCTCCAATCGCGCCGGAACGGCGGCGTCGAAGCGGAAATCGCGCGCGGCGGCGGCGGGCGGCTCGAGCGCCGGCGCTGCGGCGGGCCGGGCAGCGGCGACCGTGAGCACGTCATGCACGCCGTCGAGCGAACCGCGCCGGATGCGGCTCGGCGCGCGCACCGCGCC
Source organism: uncultured Planctomycetales bacterium (assembly GCA_964453755.1). GTDB lineage: Bacteria > Planctomycetota > UBA1135 > UBA1135 > UBA1135 > JAQBVK01. The sequence continues at coordinate 8,454 of CAYVPL010000022.1, read as the reverse complement.
GAAGTCGCGCCACTCCTCCATCGCCAGCCCCTCCTGACCGTCCTCGTCGCGCCGCGTGAGTCGAGCGGGATCGCCGCTCTCGCCGTCGAGGGTGAGCAGAAAGACCGCATGGCCGCCGCGCAGACGCAGCTCCTGGCCGTCGCCGCTCGAGCGGAGCACTTCCACCGGTCCGCCGGCCGCCTTCCAAGCGCCGGACAACACCGCGAACTGCATCAACGAGGCTTCGCGGTCGGCGAGGGCAAGCTCGCGCACCGGATTGTTCCAAGAGCGCGTCCACACTCGTTCGCCGTCGCTGACCAATTCCTCGCCCAGCAGGGTGCCGGTGCGGAGGCGGCCGGCGCCGTCGGCGCCGAACTCGAGTTGAAATTCGGTCGCGAGTCCGAGCACGGTGCCGGAGCCTTCGAGCAGGACCCAGTCGCTCGGAGCGGGCGACTGACAGGAGGCGAGGAGCAGGAAGGGCCAAAGTTTCATGGCGTGGCGATCGGGCAGGAGGCCAGTGTGAGAACGTGCAGCCGGCCGCGGCCGGCCTGCGCGCGCGCTGCGAAAAAGGCCTGGAGCTCCTCGAGCCGGCGCTCGACTTCGCGCACTTCCGCATCGTTCAGCCAGGCCTTGAGCCGTCCGACGCGCGCGTTGCGCCGCGGTCCGCCGTCGCGCACGACGCCGGCGGCGACGGCTCGCGCCAAATCGCGGCCGGCGGCGCGCAGCAACGCCACGGCGCTTTCGGTCCAGGCTTCGCGGCTGGCCGGCGAATCCGGCTGCAGGCGGTGGGTGAAGGATGCCGAGCTGATTTTCCAGATCGAGGCCGGACGCCCGCGACCGCCGCTGCGCACGCGGACGCGCCGCAGGCAGCCGACCGCGGCCATGGCGTTGAGGTGATAGTGGACGCGGTCCGGCCGCCGGCCGAGCTGGCTGGCGATCTCGGCCGCGCTCGAAGGCCCGCGCGCCTGCAGCACCTCCAAGATTTCGAGCCGCCGCGGGGCGGTGATGGCCCTGACCTGCTCAGGGCTGACGCGGCGCGGAACGGAGGCCCGGGTGGAGGTCATTTTTTGATTTTACGCATTTTTTTTCAAAATGTTGGGCCATTCCGGATGCTGGGCCGAAATCGTGGCCGCTCGCGGAATCAGCCGGCGCGCAGCGCTTGGGCGAGCGGATCCGCCGCGTCCTGCTGCACGCGCAAGCCGGTGGCCCGGATCTGCTCGAGACTGAGCGGACGCGAAGCGAGCAGGCCTTGGTTACAGGTCCACATCGCCTGCTCCAAATCCTCGTCGTTGCTCAAGAGTTCGCGCAGTCCGGCGCCCGCGAGCGGGGCGAGTTCGCGCCAACGCTTGGGAAAGCACTCTTGCAGGGCCGCGGACCACGCCGGAGGCCAGGTCTCGACTTCGTCGGGGCCGGCGAGTGCGGCGATGGCCAGCACGCGGCCGAGGTCTTTCGCGCTGCGCTTGATGCGCCGGCCCTCGATCAGGCCGCTCATGGTCGCAGCGCCAACCCGAGGATGCTCGAGCAAGTGGGCCAGGGCCATCAATGCGGGTTGCGCGTAGGAGAGGCCCAGGTCGGTCGGGAGCGGACGGTGCGTTTCCAGCGCCAGGAATTCGAAGCTGGGCAATCCGTAGTGGCCGCGCGACAGCGGCAGACGCGTCCAATGCGCGCCGCGCTCGTCTTCCGCGGCGGGCACCGTGAGCAGTTCGAGGAACCACTCTTCGCTGTCAGGCGGATGCAGGCGCACCGCGGGCAGATCCTCCGCGGGCGTGGCGGCGGTGCCGGGCACCGCGTGCGCTCCGACCAAGCGCGGCCGCCATTGGCTGGCGAGCAGGAGTTCCGCGACGCGCGCCCCCTCCTCCACCGCGCGCACGCGCGGGGCGATCACGCAATCCACGTCCTTCGTGCGCACCGGCGCGTCGGGGTCGCGGCCGAAATAGTGATAGCCGACGGCGAGGCTGCCGACGACGACGAGGCGGGTGCGCGCCGCGGCGGGGATCGCGGCCGCGAGCTGCTCGAGCACCTGCCGCGGCGACAGCGCGCTCACGCCGGCGGGCGCCGGCGGGCGCTCAGATGTTCGACGAAGGCTTCGGCCTGGGGCTCGAGATGCGCCTCATGCAGGTCGAGCAGGCACTCGACGGCGTCGGCCCAGGGCACGCCGTTGGCGTAGGGAATGAAGAGCGGAACGCGGCGGCGCAGCAGGTGGATCACCAGCGAGGCGGGCGCGTCGCGGTCCTCGGTGCGCTGCAGCGCGGGGTCGAGCTGCTCGACGAAGCTGAGATCGGCGGCGCGGCGCGGGCAATGCAGCGTGAGATCCAGGCGCGGCGTGCCGGCGAGATCGATCCCGGGATGATGCCGGCGCGCGCCGATCGCGCCGCCGACCGCGACGTCGGTGCGGCCGAGCTTCTTCAATCGCTTGAGCAGCGACTCCGCCGAGCGCGGCTGGCCGGAGCGGTCGGCGTAGCGCACGGTGCCGCGCACGCGCTCGGCCGAGACCAGCAGCGCGGCCCATTCCTCGCGCGGAAAGCGCCGAAGCTCGACGCGGCGGTCGTGATGCCGCTGGAGCGCGGGCCCCAGCTCCTTGAGGGCGGCGGCGACCGTGGGATAGGAGCAGCCCGCCTGCTTCTGCAGCCAGTCGGTGGTCACCGGGCCCTGATCGTTGAGCCACTGATGCACCAGCAGTTGCAGGACCAGCGCGCCGAAGTCTGCGCGCGGCAGCGGCGCGGCCTGCGGCTTCGACTCCTTGGGCAGATGCGGCGCCAGCAAAGCGCGCAGCGCAGCATCAGGATCCTGCGGCCAGCCGCGCAGCACGCCCTTGCGCGCGGCCACCAGGGAGAGCCGCTTCAGGAGTTCAGGCCGATAGATGCGCTCGGCGGTGCTCCACTCTTCCTCCAGACGGCCGTCGGTGATGCCCGGATCCACCAGCAGCAGGGTGCCCCGTCCCTTCGGGCTGTCCGCAACCGATTGCACCAATCCGGCCAAGGCCGCCCGGAAGCCTTGAATGGCACGCAGGCCAGGCAGGACTTCGACGCGGTGCGGGGCGCTGGGCATGGGCCGGGGGTCCCCCTTCATCGGCGGGAAAGTAAGTTATCACTTGAATATGGAAGAAAGAACTCAATTTTGAGTGAAGACTTGAAGAAGAACCCCCGTCAACAAGTTATTAAACTTGTATTTCTCCCGCGATCAGGGCTCCGTGACGGGCGTCACGCTGATTCCCTTCACCTTCCCCTCTTCGAAGAGGACGCCAAAGTTCAGGGTCGGAAAGTAGGTCCAAACCTCCTCCTCCTGCGGCTGCCCGTTCTCGTCCAGGAAACTGCGGGTGCTGAACATGGCCAGGGCCAGGGCGCCCAATTTCTCGCGGCCGCCCGCGGGTTGCAGCAGGGCCCAGAAGTCAGCTTCGCTCTGGCCGACCGCCACCTGATAGCGGGTCTGCAGGCCGGTGTCGCGGTGCGGGCGCAGTTCCAGATAACTGCCCGGGCGGTAGGAAGTGAGCTTCACGAGGCGCGTGCCCTCGCTGAGCGCGATGAGCTCGCCGCCGTTCCACATCAGGAAGATGAAGTCGCCGTAGGCCTGATTGATCGTGCCCGCTGCGGGCAGGTCGCCGAAGATCGGCGTCACCTCGGTGAAGTCCTGGAACAGGCCGATGTCCTTGCCGTCCACGGTCATGGACACCACTCCGCAGAGGCTCAGGGGCAGCGGCGCCTCGGCGCCCGGATCCTGAAAGCCGTGCTTCTGCACGATGGCCTTCACGGCGCGCTGCGCTTCCTTCGCGCCGGGCGCGTCGGGCGCGGTGAATTTCAGGAAGACTTTCAGCACGTTCATCGCCAGGCCGGCGTCTTCCTTCGACAGGCTCGCCACCGGCAGCCGCGCCAGGTTCTCCGCGGCCGAGGGCAGCATGTAGAGATCGGCGCGCTGCTCCTGCACCAGGATGCGCGCGCCGCGCTCGCCTTCGCCCAGCCGGTGCAGACCGAGGGCCAGGTTGTTGGCGAAAGTGAGACGGCGGCGGTCCACCTCCCACAGGTCAATGTTCGATTCGCCGGCGAGCAGGCTTTCCAATTGAGCGACGCCGGCGCGCAGCACCGCTTCCTCGCCGTGCGGATGCAGGACTTGCGCAGTGGCCAGCAGGAAGCGCTTCATCGAGGGATACCAGCCGTCGGGGATCTGCTCGATGCGCGTGAGCGCGAGCTGGTAGCGGGCCAGATCCTCGTCGCGCACCACGAAATCACGGCCAATGATCAGCAGCGTGTCGGTCAAATGCGGGCCGAACTCGGGCCGCAACCAGTCGTCCTGCACCGCGCCCGGCAGTTGATCGTAATAGTCCTGCAGCGCGCAACTGGCGGCGTTCAGGTAGGCCTCGTCCAGTTGCGACTCGAGCGCCAGAGCCTGATCGAAGAAGCCGATCGCAGTCGCGTAGCGGCGGCACTCCATGTAGGCGAGGCCGATCTCGAACTGCATCATCGCCTTGAGGAGAGCCTCGTCGGTGGAAATCGCGGCGGCGCGCGTGACGGCGGAGGCGTGGTCCGAATTCACGCTGTCCAGCCAGGGCACCTTGTTGGCCTTGCCCAGGCGGTCCAGCATCAGCAGCATGTCCACCATGTCTTCGCGCGGATAGCCGAGCGCTTCCAGGTACGAGGCGCCCGACAGATCGGCTTCGCGCTCCTGTTGCCGGGTGTGGGCGCTTTGCAGGTCGGCCTGGGTGAAGCCGCTCAGCGAGTGGCCGTGCGCGAGGTGCGCCAACTCGTGCGCCAGCACCGCCCGGATGAGGCGCGGCTCGTTCTTCGCGTGGTCGCAGAGCCCGCGGAAGAGTTCCAACTGCGGAATGAGGCTGTCGTCGCGGACCACGACGAAGGTCCAGGCGTTGACGTTGGGATCTTCCAACATGCGCATCTCGATCGGATACCGGTAGTTGGGATTCTCCGGGACGACCGCGAGGAGCTCGCCGACCATGGCTTGCAGCGCGGGCTCGTCGAAGCGCGGGTGCTCGGCGGCGGGAGCGGGATCCTGGGCCAGAGCCAGGAGGAGGGGCAGGAGGTTCATGATCATGGGTGAACGGCGCGCGCGCGCGATCCTTGGCCTGAGTTTAACCCGGTGGCCGGGCGCATTTCACGGGCGCAGACGGGCGCGCCATACGTGCGGGACGCCGTCGGCGCCGATCACGTGCAGCGCCTGCCCTTGCTCGGCCAGCAAGGGATCGTCGCGGTAAAAAGCGCGCGGCGCGAGTTTGGCCAGAAAAGTCAAAGAACCTGCGCTCAATTTCGCTTGCGCCTCGAGGTTGCCGAAGGCATCCATGCGGCCTTGCAGCACCGAGGCGTCGCCCTGCGGGTTGATCAACGCGCCGAGCACGCGACCGTCGGGAAGGATGGTGAAACTGACCGAGGAGCCGACGGCCTCGGTTCCGCCGACTTCGAAGTCCACTTCGAACTCGTAGGTGTCCACGAAGGCGGTGAGGTCCGCCTTGCCGAGATAGGAAATTTCGGCCACAAGCGGATTGCCCGGCTGGAACAGCGCGGCGCGCAAGGCCTCCTCGCGAGGGTTGACCTGCGGGCGGGCAGCGAGGCAGGCGATCACCACGTAGAAGGCTTCGGCCGAGTTCAGCTCCTCCACCTTGAGCGTGAGGAGCTCCGCCTGCTCGTGCTCGCCGAGAGCGCGCAGACTGAGCGCGCGCACGGCCATCGGCAGCAGACGGTCGGGCGCGGCGGCCGGCAGCAGGGCGCGCGGATCCTTCGCGGCGCCGGCGCGAATTTCGAGCAGCGCGCGCAATTCCGCTGCGGCCGCAGTCCAGACGCCGGAGCGCGGCGCCGACCGTTCGCCGAGCACGGCGCGCGCCTCGCCGTCGCGCCCCTGACAGGCGAGGAAGAGCGCCTCCATCCACACGAGGGTGTCGGCGTCGGTCGAATCGCGCAGCAGCGAAGCCCGCACCTGGCGGAAGCGCTCGAGGCGGCCGGTGTTGAGGCAGGCGCGCGCGTAGAGCGGCACGAGGGATTCGGCGAGGCGCCCGGCGTCGATGTCGGCGGCAAACTGCCGCTCGAAGAGGCGCACGAATGCCTCGTATTGAAGCAGGCGCTGACTGAGTTCGAAGAGCAGCTGCCAAGCTTCCGGATCGCCGCCGAAATCGCCGGACATCGGCAGGATGCGCTGGAACATCGTCTGCATGGCGGCGATCGTCTGCGCGCCGATCTCTTCGGCCTCGGGGCTGCCGGGCGGCGCCTGCAGCATGGCGGCATCCTGCTGCTCGATGATGGCGTCGAGCGTCAGCCGCGTGATGGCCGCGTAGACCAGCGCGGGTCGCGGCGAGAGGCGCGACACCGCCTCGACTTCCTCGCGCAGCGCATCCGGCTGGCGGGCGAAAACCTCGGCGATCTGCGCCATCCAGGACAGCGGATGCGCGTCGGCGCGCTCTTTGACAAGTTCGTGCAACGATGGAGCCGCCGAGCCTGCCGCCCGCACCGCCCGCCAGACGTTCACGGGGTCGAGCGGACGCTCGAGAGCGGCGCGCGCGTCGGCCACCGCCGGACCAAGATCGGAGGCGCGGGCGGCTGCCATGCGGCGGTACCAGCCGCGCTGCGCGTACCACATGCCCTGCTCGGGCCAACGCCGGATCGCGTCGTCGAGCAGCGCCAGCCCGGCGGGGATGCCCGCAGTGCCGACGGCGTAGAAAACGCGATCCATGCGAATGAGTTCCGTGGCGGGAATCCGGCCGGGCAGCGCCTCGGCGCGCGCGAGCTCCTGCTCCGGATCCGGACCGCTGCGGCGCATGATCGAGACCGCGGCGGACAAATAGGCTTGCTCGCGCGTTCCCGCCGCCATCTGGCCCAGGACCGACTCCGCCAGCGCGAGCGCTTCGGCGCCGGAGCCGCCCTGCAAGTGCGCCTGCACCATGAGCACGATCAGATCCACGGGCAACTCCGCGCCGCTCTCCCACAGGGCTCGCGCAGCCGCCGCGCGCTCGGCCGGCGGCGTCGCGCCGGTGACGTCGGACACGTAGGAGGCGAGGGCGTAGATGGAATCGGGAGCGCTGACGCGCAATTCCTGCAGCACGCGCGCGGCTTCCACCGAGCGGCCGAGCACGATCAAGCTCGCGGACAGCAGCTGTGACAATTCCGGAGGCAGCGGCGCGACCTGCTCGGCGGCCTTGAGCACTCCGACGCATTCCTCCATGCGGTTGTCGACGAAGTACCGGCTGGCCACGTCGGCGACGGCGGCCAGATAGGCCTGCGGATCGAGGCGTTCGGCGTCCGCGAGCAGGAATTCGGGACCGTCCGCGGGCAGCGTCGCGTCCAGCAGCACGTCGCGCGTGGGATCGGTCCAGACCGCGGGATTCTGGCGCGGCTGGCGCTTGGCGGACCAGGCGCTCACGCTGGCGGCGGCGCTGCCCATCACGCGCGAAGCCCAGCGCGCGCCGGAGCGGGCGTCGCGCAGCGATTCGTCGCCGAGCGCGCGCAGCAATTCCGAGGTGAAGACGCCGTGGCCGCGCGCCGCGTCCTCGTAGGAGCGCGTGCCGGGCTCGCAGGACAGCACGACGCTGATGCGCGCCGCGTCGGCGAGCTGCCACAACTCGCGGCCGAAGGAATTGGCCTCGCCCGAGCGGCAGGCGTCCACCACCACCAGCACGTTGCGCATGCCGGCGCCGGCGAGACGATCCACGATTTCCTTCACCGGCAGGCCGACGCGGACCGCGCTCTCCTGCCGCGCGTCCGTCGGCATGAGATAGTCGCCCTCCGGCAGACCGATGCCGTGGCCGCTGAAATAAAACACGAAGAGGTCGGAGGCGTTGCGGCGTGGGTCCGCCAGCAGCGCCTCGAGTTCGCCGATCAGGTGCCCGGCGGTCGGTGTCATCTCCGGGTCGTCACCGTCGTCGGTCAGCAGGCGCACCTGCTTCTCGTCGAAGCCCAATTGCTCGATCAGCGCGCGGCTGACGGCCTGCGCGTCGCGACTGGCATAGCGCAGACGCCCCAGGTGCTCGTAGTCGCCGGCGCCGACCACCAAGGCGCGCCGCTGCGGCGCGAAGAAAAGTTGCGGCGCCGGCTCCGGCGCGGCCGGAACCGCGGCGGGATCCTGCGCCGGCGCGAAGGCGGCGGTCAGAACGAGAACGGCGGCGGCGAGCGGGAACAGGAGAATGGGGCGAGGAAAGCCGATTCTACGCGCTTCAGGTCAAGGTCGCGCGCTGCTACACATTTCCCGCCCGTGAACGCCAACCGCCCCTCTTCCCAGCGCGCGCTCGGCCGGCTGATCTTCCTCAGCCGGTGGCTGCAGGCGCCCCTCTACGTCGGCCTGATCGTGGCGCAGTGCGTCTACGTCTACAGATTCCTCGTCGAACTTTGGCACCTGATCGGCTTCGCCGTGCTGCAGCACGCGCCGCCCGAGGCGGTGCTGAGCCAGATCGGCGGCGCGGAGGCGGGGCCGGACACGGAGTTGCTGGTCATGCTGAGCGTGCTGGGGCTCATCGACGTCGTCATGATCGCGAATCTGCTGATCATG
>CAYVPL010000021.1:0-18199 GCA_964453755.1 uncultured Planctomycetales bacterium | reverse complement strand
GGCAAGGCCCTGCGCCAGCCGCTGCGCGCGCGGATCGAGGTGCGGGTTCTCGAATGTCAGAGAGTCAGCCTCGCGGAAGGGCGTCAGCGGCCGCAGTCTCAGTTCGAGCGGCCAGACCTTGCTCTTCAGGGTCCAGCGGCAGAGCACGGCATGGCGTCCGCGCGGCACCAGGATTTCGCGGACGATCTCGGCCCGTCCGATGTGATGCTGAAAGGTCGGCCACGGCCAGCGGGCGAAACCGGTGTAGCCGCGGTGGCCCAGCGGCGCCCAAGTGCCCGGGTAGCGCGCCAGCGACAGCGGAAAGCCGATGTCCTGGCCGTGCACGGATTCCTCGAAGCGCGCCAGGAAGACGTGGCGGCGCGCGGTGCCGGCGAAGGGCGCGACCAGCAGGCCATGTTGCCGCCGCGTCGGGCACAGGATGCTGCTCGAGGAGGCGTAGCCGCCGACGCCGTCCGTCAGCAGCCACTCGCGGCCGAGCAATTCCTCCAAACGCAGCCCCTCGGGATGCGCGGGCGGCGCAAGCGGGGCGCCTGGCGGGGCGAGGCCGGCCGGCGCCGGGCCGTGGGGGAGCGGCGGCACCCCGCCATCGTCCCGTTTCGCTCCACTCCGCTGCAAGCGCGATATCCTGGCCGCCCATGCTTCACCTCATTCTCTGCCTGGCCCAGGAACTGCCGGTCCTGCTCGTCGAGCGCGACGACACGGTGGTGAGCGCGTCCTGCCTCGTGCGGATCCCCGCCGGACGGGTGATTCCCGACCTCAACGGCGACGGCGTTCTTCACGTGACGAGCTCCGGCATCGAAGTGCGCTTCGAGGAAGGCAGCGTGCTGCGCGGGGCGCCGGAAGGTGCCCCCTTGAACGGCCTCGAAGGCATCGGCATCCGCGTCGAGGGCGCCTCCAACGTGGCGTTGCGCGGCCTGCGGATCGAGGGCTTCCGCTGCGCGCTCCTGGCGCGCGAGGCCGACGCCCTGTTGGTGGAGGACGGCCGGTTCGCGCGCAACTTCGGGCATCGGCTGCTGTCCACCCCGGAGGCGGAGGACGGCGCCGACTGGCTGTGGCCGCACAACAACGACGAGGAAGAGTGGCGGCGCAACTATGGAGCGGCCATCTCCGTCCACGACAGCGCGAAGGTCGTGCTGCGCCGCAACGTGGTGCGGGCGCAACAGAACGGAATTCTGCTGAATCGCGTCGAGGACGGCGAAATCTACGACAACGACTGCTCGTTCCTGTCCGGCTGGGGCCTGGCCCTGTGGCGATCCAACGGCAACATGGTCAGCCGCAACGCCTTCGATTTCTGCATTCGCGGCTACAGCCACAAAGTCTACAACCGCGGCCAGGATTCGGCGGGCATCCTGATGTTCGAACAGTGCTCGCGCAACTACATCCTCGAGAATTCGGCCACGCACGGCGGCGACGGATTTTTCGGCTTCGCCGGGCACGAGGCCATCGGGGAGGATGCGCCGTCCCGCGCCGACTTTGATTATCAAGGCAAGGGCTGCAACGCCAACTGGTTCGTCGGCAACGACTTTTCCTACGCCGCCGCGCACGGCCTGGAGCTGACCTTCTCCTTCCACAACCGGATGATGGACAACCGGCTCGTCGGCAACGCCATCTGCGGCATGTGGTTGGGCTTCTGCCAGGACACCCTGATCGTGCGCAACGTGCTGGAGTCCAACGGCGACATGGGCTACGGCCTCGAGCGCGGCGGCATCAACATCGACCAGAGCCGCAACAACTCCATCCTCGCGAACCAGTTCGCCCGCAACTCCTGCGGCGTCCACCTCTGGCGCCTGCCGACCAATTTCGGCTCGACGCCCTGGGGCAAGGCCAACAAGTTGGACGGCGCCGGCAACGTGGTCGCCGGCAACCGCTTCATGGCGGATGCCAAGGGCCTCCACTTGCGCGGCGATCTGACAATTTCCGCCTACTCCAACGAATTCGCCAGCGTGCCGGAGGAACAGTTGCTGGAAGGAACGGCGGCGATCAGCGACGCCATCCGGCCCATGCCGATCATGCCCACGCCGCGGCGCGCGGCCCTCGGCGAAACCCGGCCCGTGGGCGCGCGCTCGGCTTTGGCCGGGCGCGAGCACATTCTGATGGCCGAATGGGGCCCCTGGGACCACGAGGAGCCGCTGGTCTACCGGCTGGCGGGGGGTGGCGGCGCGGCCGAGTATTTGGTGCTGCCGGCGAGCCTCGAAGTCACGGCGCGCGTGCTCCGCGGCGAAGTGAGCGCCGCCATCCAGGCGGGACCGAACTCGCGGCGCCTGATCGTCAGCCAGAAGTCGGCCGGATGGACCGATTACGCGGTGGAGATCAAGGGACTCGACTTCCAGCAGACCGTCACCGGCACTCTGCTCAAGGCTTCGTGGGAGGCGGCTTTCTTCGCCACGGATTTCGACCCGCGCGAAAAGGCCGACGCCTGGCAGGCGGCCGCCGCGGCGGCTCTGGCTGCGCATCCGCTCACCTTGTCGGATCTGCGCCTGCCTTTCGGCGGCGGCGGCCCCGCCGACGTGCCGGCCGTGCAGGCCGCAGCCAAGGATCCGGCGGCCCTGCCCGGCCGTGAGCACTTCGGCACGGTGGCGCGCACGCGCGTGCGCTTGCCGGAAGGGCGCTGGCGCGTGCGCACCAATTCCGACGACGGCGTGCGCGTCCGCGTCAGCACGCAGGATGCTCCCGTCATTGACAATTGGACTTGGCACGGCCCGACGCCGGATCAAGGCGAGTTCGAAGTGAACGCGCAGGCCGCCGCCGATCCGGCGGGCATCGAGATCTTCGTCGAACACTTTGAACTGGACGGCTTCTCGGTGCTCGAATTCGACCTCGAGCGCGTCACCGGCTAGCCGGCCGCCGGCTCCGCCGGTTCCTCCGCGCGGGCGCTGACGAAGTGCACCAGCCACGCCAGCCGCGCCGGCGTGCCGTCGGGCTTGCTCAGGCCGTCCACTTCCACCCAGTACAGGAAGCCCGGCTTGACCACCAACTGGGGGAGGAAGATCAGCTGATCGCGATCCGTCCCCAGGTGCTCGATCGGAAAACTGGCTCCGTGCAGCACGTAGTTCTCGTCCAGCGCGCGCACCCGCACCTGCACCGCGCGCGGATCGGGCATCTGGAATTCCGTCGGATTCAACCGCGCGGTCCATGGCGAGGCGGCGTCGTACCACTCGACCGGCATCCAGCCGCGCGCGGGATAGAAGATGCCCGCGTCGCGCCAGACAGGACCGCCCGAATCGCCGGTCCACAGCGTGCAGAATTTTCCGGCCAGCCCCAGCCCGACCTTCGCCATGCGCGGTTCGAGGCACAGCCGCCGCGCCAGCATTTTGGGAAAGGATCCCAGGTCGGAGGGCAGCACCCACGCGTCCACGGCCTGCGCCAGGCTCAGGCCTTGCGCCAGATTGCAACGCTGGAGCGCGTCCCGCGCGCGCGCGTGGCGTTCTTCTTCCCAGCCGGGATTCGCCGGCGCGTAACTGATGGCGCCCGTTGCCTCCAGCAGGAGCGCAGCCTCGGCAGCGCGCTCCGTGGCCTCCGGTCCGGGGCCGAAATCCTGCCACGGCACGCCAGCCAGATAGCGATGGCCGCGCAGGCGGGCCAAGGCCTGCGCGCGGGCCGCAGCCAGGTGCCGCGCCGGATCGCCGGATTGCTGCGCCTCGAGCGTGAGCCGCGCCAGCTCCGGATCTTCGGTCAATTTGGCCAATTCGGCGCGCATCTCGGCCAGCGGCATGCGGTACAGCAGGCGCGAGCCGAAGAGGCCGACCAGCAGATCGCCTTGCCACTCCTGCTCGCTCAACAATTCGCCGGCCTGCAGCAGGCGTCGCGGGCCGTGGCGCCGGCCGGCCTTGTACGTCGCCTCTTCGACCGGCTTGCCGCCGGGGTCGTAGGCGGTCCACGCGCCCTCCAACTTGCCCTCTTGATAGGCGCAGATCAGGGCTTTGCTGCCGTCCGCGCGCAACTCCTTCCAGGGGCCGTGCAGCAGGCCGGCGCGGTAGCGGCACGTGATGAAGGGTTGCTCGTTCTCGTGCCAGGACTCGTAGGCGCCGTCCATCGCCCCGGCTTGATAGATGACTTTGACTTTGAGCGCGCCGGCCTCGTGGAACTCCTTGTACAGGCCGCTCTTGCGCCCCTGCGCGTCCACGAAGTACTCGGCCTTGAGCGCGCCGCTCTCGTAGAACTCGCGCACCTTTTCGCCCGCGGCAGCCGACAGCAGGACTGAGGCTGCCAGCATCAGCGCGGCGGCAAGCGGGCCCAGGCGGTTCATAACCCAGCCACGGTATCAGACCGGGGCGTGCGCGAGCAGAAAGCCGGCCATGCGCTCCAGGACTTGGAAGCGGAAGGGTTCATGGAGGATCTCGTGGCGCCCCGCCGGCCAGCGCAACATTTCCTTCGGCCCGCCCCAGGCGGCGCAACCCGCCTCCACCGCCGCGGCGCTGACGATGCGCTCGTCGCCGGCCAGGTGAAATTGAGCCGGCGGCGTGAAGCCCGGCAGCGCCGCCTGCACGCGCGCGCGGGCGCGCTGCATCTCCGCGTACCAGCGCGGGCTGCTCTTCGGGTCGCGCAGCGGGTCGCGCTCGAACAGCGCGACCTGCGCCGGATCGGTGCAGAGCCAGGCCGTGGGAATGCCGGTCGCCATGCGCAGATGCGGCGCCACCCGCGCAAGCAGGCCCGCGGCCGCGCGCTTCCAGGCGGCGACCGGCACCGCGACCTCGAGCAGCGGTCCGGAGAGCAGCAGCGCGCTCGGCAGCGGCGCGGCTGCCGCCTGGCGCGCGCGCAGCCAGTCCAGCGCCACGAGTCCGCCCATGGAGTGAGCCAGCACGCCGAAGGGCGGCGCCGGCGCGGCGGCCTCCAAGTCGAGGTGATAGTCGGTCCAGCTCCGCAGCGAGCCGCGCCGTCCCTCTGACAATCCGCAGCCGCGCAGATCCACGCCCGTGCCGGCGATGCCGCGCGCGGCCAGCCAGGCGCCGGCTTCCTCGTAGCGGCCCAGATGCTCGCCCAGGCCGTGCACGAAGAGCAGGCGCGCGCGCACGGGCGTGCCGGCGGGCGGCAGCCAGGTGCGGCGCAGCAGGCGCGTGCCGTCGGCCGCGCGGTCGTCGTCGCGCGCGGCGGGGCTCAAGCTCCGGGAGCCGGCGCGCCAGGCGGCTCGCGGCGCAACCCGAGCGGGAACAGCAGCCCGATCAGAATCAGATTCATCGTCAGCTTCTCCCACACCACCACCACGCCCGTGCCGCAGCCGCAGTCGAACTCGCGCAGCAGATAGTTGGACTGGCCGGCGGCGATTTCGGGATCCGTCGCCTTCCAGGCCACGGCGATCGTGAACAGGGCCATGAAGAGTCCCAGCCAAGCCGCGGCGCCGCGGCGCCACAGGCCGAAGGCCAGGCACAGTCCGCCGAAGATTTCCAGCATGGGCACGCCGGCCGCCGCCAGGTTCTCGATCTGCAGGCCGGCAAGATTCACGCCGTCCAGCAATCCGTACTCGTGCACCGACTTGAGATAGCTGTACGGATCGCGGATCTTCATCCAGCCGTAGTAGACGAAGACGGCGCCGAGCGCCATGCGCAGCCAGGCATGAGGCAGCCGCCAGTTGGTGGGGCGCGCGCTCACCGCTCGGCTCCCTCCTTCTGCGCGCCGCCGGCCGCGACCCACTCTTCCCAGCCGCCCTCGAAGATGAACACCAGTTCGGGCAGGATGCCGTTGCGGTAGACGAGGTCCTCGGCGGTGAAGATCGAGTCCTCGCAATTGCCGCCTTGGCAGTAGATGACGATGGCAGCCGCGTTGGCCGTCTTCTCGAGCAGTTCTGCAAGCGCTTGCGGATCGTTGCGCGGCACGCAGTAGGCGCCCGGCACGTGTCCGCGCTCGTATTGGCTGCGCCGGCGCGCATCCACGAACACCACGTCGCCCTCCGGCTCGTAGAGGAACTGCGCGTAGTCGGCGAATTCCTCCACACTGACGGTCTGGAACTCGTGCTGCGGCTTCTGGAAATAGTCGCGGCCGAGTTCGACGCCGCCGGGATGCAGAGCGTTCACCGCCAGGGCCAAGCCGAGCGTGGCCGCGGCCACGGCGAGCATCTGGAGCGGCAGGGAGCGAGGTGGAATCATCCGCATCATTGTCGGTCCGCGGCGGCCTGCAGCGCAGCGGATTGCGCGCGCACGGCGGCGTCGCAGCCGGCCAACGCGGCGGCCAGCGCCGCGGCGTTGGCGCCATGCCGCGCGCGCAAGGCCTGCGCGATCGCGCGCGGGCTCTGCCAAGCGCCGTCGCCGTCCGCGTCCACCCACACGGGATTGCTCAGGGCGGCGAGGTGCGACTGAATGGTGGACCACCAGTCGCCCTCCGGCGCCGGGCCTTGAGCCAGGCAGACCACCCAGGCGTCGTGGGCCGGCACCGCGACCGTGAACTCGAGTTCGCGCGACCACGGCCGGCCGCCTTCGCTCAGCGCGGCGCCGTCAGCGCGGCGGCCGTTGACGAAGACGTCGGCTCGGGTGGCGCGCGCCCACGAGGCGCCGGCCACGCGCAGTTGGACGCGGACCTTGCCCTCCTGCGGCCGCACGAGCGCGCCGGGTCCCGCGCCCTGCACCTTCACTTCCAGGAACAGGCCCTGGCTCATGGTGGTCGCGCCGCGCTCGAAGGCCTGACAAACCTCGTCCTCGCTGGCCTGCGCCGGATCGTCCGACGCCGCCGCGAGATAAGTGCGGCCCTGGCCGACCGGATCCCAGACCGTGTGGGAATCCGAGGAGGCGACGCCCGTGACGCGCACTCCGGCGTTGAGGAGCGCGAACCAGTCTTCCACCACCCGCATCCAGCGATCGGCGGCCTCAGTGGTGTTGAAGACTTCGATCGCGTCCACCGGCAACTGCGCGCCCGTGGCGAAATCGCCGCTCACCCCGTTCAGGCCGTTGACGTCGAACGGGCTCTCCTTTTCGTTCGGCCAGCGCGGGTGATTGAGGATCACGACGCGCGCGCCGCGCGCGCGAATCTCGCGCACGATCTCCGGCCAGCTGGCCAATTTGTGATTCGGCCGCGCTCCGCCTGCCGGCAGCGGAAAGGAATTGAAGTGCCCGATCTCGGTGGTGACCTCGCTGCCGACGATGGGCAGAAAGGCGCCCGCCAGCCCGGCTGCGGCCTGGGCCGGCGCGTACTCGGTGTGATGATTGTGATCGGTCGCGACCGCCACCTCGACGCCTTCGCCCGCCAGCGTCAGCATGCGCTCGGCGACGGTGGCGTCGCCGTGGCCGCTGTGCGTGTAGGTGTGCAGGTGCGTGTCGCAGGCCAGCCAGCCGCGCGTGTCCACTTCGCGCGCCAAGCGCAGATGCAGCGGCGCGGGCGTTGCAGCGCCGACGCCGCCGATCTCGACGGCGGCGGAAGCGGTGCCCCACTCCGTGCCGCGCATCGCGTGCACGACGTAGCGGCCTGGCGCGAGCTCCAGCAGCGCGCGGCCGTCCGCGTCCGCGTATTGCACGCCCGGGCGGGTCGGGAAGCCGGCCTCGCCGGCATAGTGCAGCCACGCGTCGCCTCCCGCGGCGGCGCGCACGGCCAGGCGCGCCGGAATGCCGGCGCCCGTCGCCTCGTCGAGCACCTGCACGCTCAGCGGCTGCACGCCGACGAGGTCGCGGTAACTGCGCTCCAGCAGGCGCAGGTTGGCCAAGGTGACGTCGTCGCCCACCTTGGGCGGACGGATCTGCAAGTGGTCGGGGCCATCCACGAGGCAGCCCGCGGGCACGGGCAGCAGGAGGCGCTCGCCCTCGCCGCGCAGCCGGCCGAGCACGCGTCCGTTCAGGGTGACGGTCCAAGTCTCGTCCACGTGACGGGCCTGGAACTCGAGCGCCCGCTCGCGCGCGTTGGCCGGCGCGTCGAATGTCAACTCCAGCCAGGGCGCCTCGGGGGCGGGCGGCGCCTCCTTCCAATCCGGCGTTTCCGTGTCGCCGAAGTGACGCCACTCGCCGCTCAGCAGCAGCGCGTTCTCCGCGGCCGTGTCCGGCCAAGGCGAGGCGGGCGCCGGATCCTGCGCCGGCGCCAGCCAGCCGAGCGCCAGCGCCAGCGGCGCGGCGGCCCACGTCAGCGCGCCGCGGCGGCTAACTGCGGTAGCGGTCATTGCGCCAGGGATCGCCGCCGTTGGAATAGCCGCGGCGCTCCCAGAAACCGGGAGCATCTTCGGCGAGAAACTCGATTTTGACGATCCACTTCGCGCCCTTCCAGGCGTAGAGGCGGGGGGTGATCATGCGCACCGGTCCGCCATGCTCGCGCGGCAGCGGCTGCTCGTTCCAGGAATGCACCAGCAGGACGTCTTCCTGCAGCGCGTCGAGCAGCGGCAAGTTGGTGGTGTAGGACTCGCCGCTCTGCGGATCGACGTCGGCGCCGGTGCACAGCACGTATTTCGCCTCCTCGGTCGGGCGCGCGCGCTCGGCGAGGTCGCGGAAGCGCACGCCGCGCCAGCGATTGTCAAATCGGCTCCAGGTGGTCACGCAGTGAAAGTCGCTCGCGTCCTCGACCTGAGGCAGCGCCAGGAAGGCCGCCCAGTCGAGGCTCAGCGGATGCTCGCAGAGGCCACCGATCTCCAATTTCCATGCCGCCGTCGCGATCTCCGGCTGCACGCCGAGATCCAGCACCGGCCAGTTCTCGACCTCGCGCTGCCCGATCGGCAGTTTGGGCAGGGCGTGCCGATTGGGGCCGCCGCTGCCGAGCGGATAGCCCTCCGGCTCCGGCGTTTCGGCGGACCAGCGCTCGCGGTGGCGCTGCAGAAAGCGCAGGCGCTTCGCCACCAGGGATTCGCCGTCCGCGCTCACGGAATCATCTTATCGTTCCGCCCAAAGCAGCGCCCCGCCGCGGCTTGCGGCGGGGCGCCTGGATGGTGGAGGAAAATCCTCCGCCGATTTCCCTACAGGGTCGTGTCGATGCCGTTCGAGGCGGCGATCACGGTGGAGGGATTGACCGGACCCGTCGTCGGGAAGGCGACGGCCTGCAGGATCACGTGATTGTTCGCCCACAGGTTCGGGAAGTTGAAGCTGCCGGTGAAGGATCCGCTCACCGTGCCGGGCCACAGGCTGGCGTTCGCGGCCGGCGAAACCTGCCGCGTCCACGAGGCGCCGAACATCGGGGCTTGATCGCAGCCGGGATCGCCGCCGGAGAGATCGCGTTGGACCAGCAGCGCGACGCGCGAAGGCGTCGCCGGCAAGCCGCTGACGCTGTAACTCCAGACCGGGAGGCTTTCCGGATCGGTCAGGGCCTCCAGGCACAGGGTGTCGAGCGGGCGCGAGTTGTAACAATTTTGCACGTCCACCGCGGCGCCGTAGAAGGCGACGAGGAAATCGGCGCGCACGAAGGCGCCGCCGCCGAACCAGAAGCAGCCGCCGTGGACATAGGAGCCGAAGTAGTTGCCGTTCCAGTCACGCCACTCGAACAGGTCCTGGCTTCCCGGCGTCGCGTTGGCCTGCGTGCCGAGCAGCGGCCCGAGGTAGGGAGAGCCGTTGCAGTTGGTCGGCGTCACCGACCAGCCGAGCGTGGCCTGCGCGCCGGAGGCCGGATTGCTGGCGTCAGGCACCGTGCACTCGTAGCCGCAGGAGAGGTCCACGCTCACGGTCCAGCAGCCGACGCCGGGCAGGCCGTTGATGCCGTAGACGCAATCCGCGAAGGACGGCGCGCCGGGCACCCACGCGGACGGACCGGCGCAGGCGACGGTGTCCTTGTAGATGCTGACAGTGGCGTCGAAGTAACTGGTGTAGCCGGCTTCGCAGTAGCTCCAGGCCATGCCCGTGAGCTGCTCTTCGCCTTTCAGCCCGCGGTTGGGCAGTTGCGCCTCGTCGAGGAACTCCTGCTTGGTCGAATCGCCGCCCAGCGCGAAGTAGTAGTACGCCGCGTCGCCGGTGGTGTCGAACAGAGTGTCCGGCCCAGTGGCGCGATTCGTGCCGTTCGTGACGGTGAATCCGTTCTCGAAGTCGTAGGCGCCGTACTGCAGATTACTGACCGGCTGAAGGCTCGATCCAGGAATCTGCTGTTGCGCGGATGCCGCAGCCGTGAGGCTGAGGACGCTTGCCAGGATGAGGAAGTTGCGAAACATCGTGAAGGTCTCCGATAAAGAGGGTTGAGGGAAGCGGGCCGGTTCAAGGGGCAGGGGGGGGTGATGCCCCAGCGCCCATCCGGACCCTTGATTGACCTTTACTCCTGACTTGGAATTCTGTCCAGGCGAGGCGGTCGAGAGGCTGGATCGTCCCTGCTGAATAACAAGTCATTTGAATTGTTGATGCGCCCGATCCCTCCCTCAGCGCCGGGCAAAAAAGAAGCGCCCCGCTGATTGCTCAGCGGGGCGCTTGTTGCGGAGGTGAATCCGCCGACCGTCACCCTACAGGGTGGTGTCGATGCCGTTCGAGGCAGCGACCACGTTCGCCGGAGTGATCGAGCCCGAGGTCGGGAAGTGGATCACTTGGAAGAGGACGTGGGCGTTCTGCGGGTTGAAGGGCACACCGAGCGAGCCACTGTAGTTCGTGGACACGTTCGAGCTGATGAGCAGCGGGATGGTCGTCGGGATCGCCACTTGGCGAGTGAACTGACCACCGTTGCCGTTCATCGTGGCTTGATCGCAGCCCGCGTCCGAGCCGGACGGGTCGGGTTGGATCATCAGGAAGGCGCGCTGCGGGGCAGCGGCCACACCCGACACGTTGAAGTTCCACGCGCTGCCGTTCTCGACCGCGTTGGCGGCTTCGAGCAGCAGGGTGTCGAGGCTGTTGCCGCCGTAGCAGTTCTGCACGTCGGTCGCAGCGCCGTAGAAGGCGACTTGGAAGTCAGCACGCACCGGACCGCCGCCACCGAACCAGTAGCAGCCGCCGTAGGTGTACGCACCGAAGTAGAGGCCGTTCCAGTCGCGCCACTCGAAGAGGTCTTGGCTACCCGGCTGAGCGTCAGACTGCTTGCTCAGGAAGGGCCCGATGTAAGGCGTGGCGTTGCAGTTGAACGGGGTCACGGACCAGCCGATCGTGCCTTGGGCGCCGGACAGGGGGTTCGACGCGTCCGGGAGGACGCACTCGAAGCCACCGGACAGGTCGACCGTCACGTTCCAGCAGCCGGAGCCAGGCAGGCCACCGATGCCGTAGACGCAGTCAGCGAAGGACGGCGCGCCAGGGACCCACGACGAGGAACCGGCGCAAGCGACGGTGTCGTTGTAGAGGCTGATGTACGCGTCGAAGTAGGCGGTGTAGCCACCTTCGCAGTAGTTCCACGCCATGCCGGTGATTTGCTCTTCGCCGGACAGGCCGCGGTTCGGGAGCTGGGTCTCGTCCATCCACTCCTGCTTCTCGGAGTTGCCGCCGATCACGCCGTAGTAGTAGGCGACGTTCGCGGTGGTGTCGTAGAGGGTGTCCGGGCCGATGGCGCGGTTGCTGCCATTGGTGACCGTGAAGCCGTTGTTGAAGTCGTAGGCGCCGTACTGCAGGTTGGAAACCGGCTGCACGCTCGCTTGTTGTTGGGCAGAGGCGCCGGCCACGAGGCCAGCCGCCGCTGCGATGGTGATGAAGCTACGGAACATTTTTGTCTATCTCCTAAAGCCTAGGTTTCTAGGGGGAATGAAAGCCCCCACGAGGGGGGACGCGACCCTTGCGCCCAGGGGACTCACAAACGCTTGGGTCACTCCATTCTTACCATGAGGATTCGAGCCTGTCCAAGAAAGTAGGAGATATTTTGGAGGAAGTCGCACCTGAGCGGGAGTCCGCATCAGACCCAAATATGGCGTATATACAGTTAAATTGTATTGTAATCGTGGCCTAATCCGGGGCCGCCCTCGTGGAGTGACCCCTGCATTTCCGCCGGCGTTTCTTGAGAAGCGGGGGTGTTCAAATATGAAAAGGCCACTCGCCGGCCCTGTCTAGAGGGTGCTCACCAGGCCGTTGGAGGCCGCCGCCACGCTGGAAGGAGCCACCGGACCGGTCAAGGGGACGCAGATCACCTGGAAGAGCGCGTGGAGGTTCACCGGGTTGGCCGGAACTCCCACCGCGCCGCTGAAGTTGGCGCTCTGCATCCCCAGGGACACGGGCGTCGTGCCCGCGAGCGCGACCTGGCGCGTGAACATGCCGCCGTTGCCGGCCATCGTGGCCTGATCGCAGCCGTCCAGGCCGGAGAGATCCGGTTGCACCAGCAGGTAGAAGCGGCCGGCGCCGCCCACGCCGCTCACGTTGAAGTTCCAGACGCTGGCGTTCTCGGGCGCGTTGACCGCCTCGAGCAGCAGGCTGTCGAGGCTGTTGCTGCCGTAGCAGTTCTGCACGTCCGCGGCCGCGCCGTAGAAGGCGACCTGGAACTCGCCGACCGTTTGCGGAATGCCGCCGAAGAAGTAGCAGCCGCCGTAGACGTAGGAACCGAAGTAGAGGCCGTTCCAGTCGCGCCATTCGAACAGGTCCTGACTGCCCGGGCTCATGTCAGCCAGCCGGGCGATGAAGGGACCCAGGTGCGGAGTGTTGTTGCAGTTGAAGGGCGTCACGGACCAGCCAATCGTTCCCTTCGCGCCAGATAGCGGGTTGGACGAGTCCGGCAGCACGCATTCGAAGCCGCCGGAAAGGTCAATCGTCACGTTCCAGCAGCCGGAGCCAGGCAGGCCGCCGATGCCGTAGATGCAATCGGCGAAGGAGGGCAGCCCGGGCACCCACGCCGAAGGGCCGGTGCAGCCGACCGTGTCGCGGTACAGGCTGACGTAGGCGTCGAAGTATTGGGTGTACCCGCCTTCGCAGTAGTTCCAGCCCATGCCGGTGATCTGCTCCTCGCCGGACAGGCCGCGATTCGGCAGCCACGTGTCGTCCACCCACTCCTGCTTCGTCGTGTCGCTTCCGACCACGGCGTAGTAGTAGGCGAAGTTGCCGGTGGTGTCGAAGAGGACGTCCGGTCCGAGGGCGCGGTTGCCGCCCGAGCTGGGCGTGAAGCCGTGCTGGAAGTCGTAGGCGCCGTACTGCAGATTGGACACCGGCTGGAGATGCGCGCTTGACAACGCCTGCTGGGCGGAAGCGCCGGCGGCAAGGCCGGACGCGGCGGCGAGGCTGAGCAGGATGCGATTCATGGCAGATGCAGCATGATCGCACAAAATGGCGGGCGTGCGGAGCAATTCGCCGCTCGAAGCCAGGCCTCTAATAGCGGGGGATTCCGGGGTCCACCTCGAGGGACCAACGCTCGATGCCGCCGGCCAGGTTTCTGACATCTTGCGCGCCGTGCGCGGCCAGGGCGGCGCAGACGCGCGCGCTGCGCATCCCGTGATGGCAGTAGACCACGATCGGCCGCGGATCGGCCGCGGCGGCTTCTTCCTCCAGCCATTGGGGCAGCGTGGACAGCGGCCGCAAGGTGGCGCCGGGCAGGCGGGCGATGCGCCATTCGACTTCCTCACGCACGTCGAGCAGGCGGAAGGGCCGCGCATCGCTCATCCACGCGCGCAAGGTTTGGGGCTGCAGGGTTTCGATCATGCGGGGGAGGATGCGTGGCCGGCGCGTCCGGGCCACAGGCGGCGGCCGGCGGCGAGGAGATCCTGCTGAGCCAGCAGCAGCGCGGGCACCAGCAGCAGGGTGATGGCAGTGGCGAACACCACGCCGAAGGCGACGGACACGGCCATGGGAATCAAGAATTGCGCCTGCAGGCTCCTCTCGAAGACCAGCGGCGCCAGGCCGGCGGCGGTGGTGAGCGTGGTGAGCAGGACGGGCAGGAAGCGGCGCGGCCCGGCTTCGGCGATGGCTTCGCTCAGGCTGACGCCTTCCTGGCGGGCGCGGTTGACGAAATCCATCAGCACGAGGGAGTCGTTCACGGCGATGCCCGAGAGAGCGATGATGCCGACGAGCGAAAACATCGTCAAATCGAGGCCCATCAGGAAGTGGCCGGCCACGGCGCCGACCAGGCCGAAGGGAATGGCGCTCATGATCACGAGCGGCTGCAGGTAGGAGCCGAGCGGGATGGCGAGGAGCACGTAGATCGCCAGCAGGGCGATGACGAAAATCCGCCTCAGCGTGCCGAGGAACTCGCTCTGTTCGCGCTGCTGGCCTTCGAGCGACCACTGCAAGCCCGGATGCCGCTGGGCCAGCTCGGGCAGGAAGCCCTGCTCGAGGCGTTTGGTCAGCGAATCCGAGGTGGTGACCGATTTGTCAATCGTGGCGAGCACGCTGACGACGCGCTGCCGATCCTGCCGGTCGATGGCGGCCGCGCCGGGCGTCTCGACGATGCGCGCCGCCAGCGCCAGCGGCACCTCGCGGCCGTCCGGGGCCCGCAGGCGCATGTTTTCCAGCGCGGCGCGCCGCCCGCGATCCGCGGCCGGGAACAGCACGCGCACTTCGACCGTGTCGCGGCCGCGCTGATATTCCTGCACTTCGAAGCCGTGCAGGGCCTGGCGCGCCTGCCACGCGAGATCGGCCAGGCGGAAACCCAGCGCCTCGCCCTCGCGCGTCAGTTCCAGGCGCAACTCCGGCTTGCCAGCCCGATGGCTGCTGCGCGCCGAACTCACGCCCGGCTGCGCGGCGACGAAGTCGCGCAGCTCCTCGGCCGCGCGGGCCAGGTCTTCGAGCGCGACGCCGCGCAATTGCAGGTTGATGTCGCCGTCGCTGGCCAGCAAGTCGGCGACGACGGTGACTTCGTCCGCGCCGGCCACCGGTCCGGCGGCGGCTTGCCAGCGGCGCGCGATTTCGGTGGCCGGCATCGAACGTTCCTCCGCGGAGACGAGTTCCACCCACACTTCCGCCAGATGCGCGCCGACGTCGGCCGGGCCTTGCGCGACGCTGCCGCCCATCGCGCTCATGACTTCGCGCACCGGCTGGCTGCCGAGCGAGGAGCGCACGTGCAGGATGGCCGGACCGCCGCGATCGGAGCGCAGTTCCGCTTGCAGGCCGCGCGCGGCGTCCTCGAACTGGCGGGCCGCGGCGCGCGTCCGCTCCGCGGGCGTGCCGATCGGCATGGCGATCTCCGCCATCACCCAGTCCGATTCGACGCTGGGAAAGAAGTTGAAGCGGATGCGGCCGCTGCCGACCCAGCCGATGGTCAGAATCAGGATCGCGATGGCCCCGGCGATCACCGCCCAGCGCCAAGCCAGCGCGCGGCGCAGCGCCGGGCGGTAGACGCGCTCGATGAAGCGGCCGAGGCCGCGGCTGACGGCGTCCTGGAAGCGGGCCCACGGGCCGCTGCGGCTGCCGTTCTCCGCCGGCAGGGTGCGCAGGTGGGAGGGCAGGACGAACAGGGACTCGAGCAGGGAGAAGGCCAGCGCGGCCACGACGATGATCGGGATGTTGCGCGCGTACTGGCCCATCGTGCCGGGCAGGAACATCATCGGCAGAAAGGCCGCGATGGTCGTCAGCACCGAGAAGGTCACCGGCATGGCGACTTCCTGCACGCCGAGGATCGCCGCCTGCAGCGGCGGCGCGCCGCGCTTGCGATGCGCGTGGACGTTCTCGACCACGACGATCGCGTCGTCCACCACGATGCCGAGCACCAGGATGAAGGCAAACAGCGAGATGAGATTGATGGAGACGCCCAGAAAGGGCATCAGGGTGATGGCGCCGAGCACGGCGACCGGCACGCCCGCCGTCACCCAGAAGGCGAAACGCAGGCGCATGAAGATCGCCAGCGACAGCAGCACCAGCAGGATGCTGGAGCGGCCGTTGCGCAGCATCAGATCCAGGCGATCGCGCAGGATGCTCGTGTCGTCGGCGGAGAGTTCGGCGCGAATGCCTTCGGGCAGCAGCGCGCGGGCGCCGGCCAGCGCGCGCTGAACGTCGTCCTTCATGCGCAGGGCGTCTTGTCCTGCCGTGCGGAACACGTCGAGCACCACCGCGGGCTCGCCGTCGAAGCGCGATTCCTGATCGGTTTCCTCGAAGGACTCGCGCACGTTGGCCACGTCGCCGACCAGCACGCGGCCGCCGTCGGGGCGCGCGCGGAGCGGCAGGGCCGCGAAGTCGGCGGCGGACAGGGCCTGGCCGCGGGCGCGCACCAGCAGGTGCCCGCCGGCGGCGCGCACGGATCCGCCCGGCAGATCCAGCGAGGCTTGTTGAACCGCCGCCGCCACTTCGGCCAAAGTCAGACCGCGCGCCTGCAGCTCGGCTTCGGCGACCTCGATCCAGATTTCGGGATCGGGCTCGTTGGCGGGCCGCACCAGGGAGATTTCGGGCTGCGCCAGGAGCGAGTCCTCGACGATCTCGGCGGCGCGGCGGAGATCGGCGCGGCTGGCGGGACCGGACACGACCACCGTCAACACGCGATTGTCAATCTCCAGCAGGCTCACGACCGGGTCTTCCGCCTCCTCCGGCAGCGTGTCCAGGCGATCCATCTCCGCCTGGATGTCGTCGAGCATGCGCTGGCGGTCCGCGCCTTCGAGGAATTCGGCGATGACGATGCCGGCGTTCTCGCGCGCGATCGCACGCAGGCGATCCACGCCTTCGACGCCGAGCACGACCTCCTCGATGCGGCGGCAGATGGCGTCCTCGACTTCCAGCGGCCCGGCGCCTGGATACACCACCACGATGGATGCCGCCTGCGCTCCGGCGGTCGGCAGCACTTCGCGCTCGATCGTGCCCAGCGACATGATGCCGGCGGCCACCATGAACAGCATCAGCAAATTGGCGGCCACCGGATTGTGGACGAACCAGGCGGCGATCTGGCGCATGCTTCAGCTTCGACTGCTCAAGGAGCGGGCGCCGGGAGGACGCGGACGGTCATGCCTTCGGCCACGATGGGCGGCGGCACGGTGCAGACGCGTTCGCCGCGGCGCAAGCCGCGCACGAACACGGCGTCCTCGACCGCGTGCACGGTCGCGACGGCGCGCCGGCGCAGGCGGTCGTCATCGTCCACGACCAGCACCTCGTCGGTTCCGCGCAACGCGCCGCGCGGCAGGCGCGTGACGTCGGCCACGAGCGGCCCGGTGATGACGCCGCGCACGAAGATGCCCGCGGGGGGGGGAGGCCCGGAGTCGGGCGCGAGCGCCGCGCGCGCGAACAGGGTGCGATCGCGCGGATCGAGCGCCGCTTCGATGCGGCTCAGGCTGGCGCTCCAATGCGCGGCGCCGGCGCCGAGGCCGGCCGACAGCGCCACCGGCAGCGGCGGCGGCGCGGCGCCGAACTGCAACTCGAGCAGGCCGAACTCCTCCAGGCTCAGCGGCAGGCGCGCTTCGAACTCGCGCGCCGACTGCAGGCGCGCCAGCGGTTGGCCGGGAGCGACCACGGCGCCAACCTCGACCGTGCGCTGCAGCGTGACGCCGGCAAAGGGCGCGCGGATCACGCAGCGGGATAGCGCCGTCTCCGCATGCGCCAGCGCAGCTTCGCTGGCAGCCAGACCGGCGCGGGCCAGCGCGCGCTGCGGTTCGTGCAGCGCCAGCGGACTGGCCTCGCCTTCGCCGAGCGCCTCCCAATCGGCCAGCGCGCTGTCGGCGGTGGCCTCGGCCATGTCCAGCTGGGCGCGCGCGCGCGCGAGCTCCGCAGCGGCGGCGGCGACCGCCTGGCGCGCGTCGGTGTCTTCGATCGTCACGAGTTCCGCTCCGGCCTCGAAGCTGGCGCCGACGAGCAGGCCGGGAGCCACGTTGACGACGCGGCCGCCCACTTCCGCGGCCAGGGTGAGTTCGCGGGTCGCGACGATCTCGCCCAACACCTGCAATTCGATGCGGTGCGGCGCCGGTTCCGCCGTGAGGATTTCAATCCAGGGCGCGAAGGCCGGCACCTCGGCGGCGCGCGCCGCCGGGGCCGT
This sequence comes from uncultured Planctomycetales bacterium, assembly GCA_964453755.1. Classification (GTDB taxonomy): domain Bacteria; phylum Planctomycetota; class UBA1135; order UBA1135; family UBA1135; genus JAQBVK01. Next base: position 547 of record CAYVPL010000021.1, on the reverse strand, counting down.
GCGCAGCAGCAGCCAAGCGCCCGCCAGTCCTGCCGCGAGCAGCAGCAGCGGCACCAATACTTTCAGGAGGATGGATTTCACGGTGCTGGCGGGGTGGCGAAACTGCCGCCGAGTGCGAGGTGGAGGTCAATGCGATTCAGCAGGAGCAACAGTGCGGCTGCTTGCGCGGCGGCCTCGGCTTCGAGCATGCGATCGGCGCTGAACAGGGCCGCGGCGGCATCGGCGCTGCCGTCGGCGAAGCGGCGCTGCGCGAGGCCGGCTTCGCGCGCCCAGGCGTTCGCGGCTTCCTGCTGACGCTCGGCGGCCGCGCGGAGCAGGGCCTCGGCGGCGAGCGCCGACTCCACTTCCGAGAACGCCGTCAGCGCGCGGCCCACGTACTGGGCTTCGAAGGCCGCAGCCTCGGCGGCGGCGGCGTCCGCCTCCGCGCGCAGCCGGCCGCCGGCGAAGATCGGCGCGAACACGCCGCCGGCGAGGCTCCACACGCGGAAGTCGCCGGACAGCAGCTGGCTGAGATCGGTGGCCGTGCTGCCGCCGCTGGCGGTGAGCA
>CAYVPL010000020.1:0-19226 GCA_964453755.1 uncultured Planctomycetales bacterium | reverse complement strand
GGCTCGCATACGCTGGTAGGAGAGCAGAACGCATGCGCTACGGACTCTTGCTGCCCGGACAGGGCGCCCAGGAAGTCGGAATGGGGAAGGATTTCGCGGCGGCCAGCGCGGCGGCGCGAAATTTGTACGCGCGCGCCGACGAAGTGCTCGGCCTGCCGCTGACGCAATTGTGCTTCGAAGGCCCCGCCGACGCCCTGACCGCCACCGACGTCGCCCAACCGGCGATCTACGTCACGTCGCTCGCCGCGCTCGCGGCGCTGGAGGAAGCTGCGGGCGCGAAACTGCAGCCGGCCCTGGCGGCCGGCCTCTCGCTCGGCGAATACACGGCGCTGGCCGCCGCCGGCGCGCTGTCCTTCGAGGACGGCCTGCGCCTGGTGCGCCAGCGCGGCGCCGCCATGCAGGCGGCCAGCGCCGCCCTGCCCAGCGGCATGAGTTCGGTGCTCGGTCTCGCGGAAGAAGCCTGCGCCGCCGCCTGCGCCGCCGCCGCCGCGGCCACCGGCAAGATTTGTCAGGTGGCGAATCTGAACGCTCCGGGCCAGATCGTGGTCAGCGGCGAAATCGCCGCGCTCGACGCCTTCGAGCCGCTGGCCAAGGCCGCGGGCGCCCGCCGCGTGATCCGGTTGAACGTCGCCGGCGCCTTCCACTCCGAAGTGATGCGCCCCGCGGCCCGCGAACTCGACGCCGCGCTGAAAGCCGTCACCTTCCGCCGCGCCGCCTGCCCGGTGTGGCAGAACGCCACGGCGCGCCCGGCGCAGGAGCCGGACGAGCTGCGCGCCAACCTGGCCGCGCAACTGTGCGCGCCGGTGCGGTGGGAGGAATCCTTCCGCGCCATGGCGGCCGCCGCGCCGGCCGACGGCTTCCTCGAGCCCGCGCCGGGCCGCGTGCTCGCCGGACTGGCGCGCAAGATCGAGCCCGCCGCGCCGGTTCACAACCTCCACGAAGCGGCCGCGCTGCCCGCGCTTCTGCAGCGCACGCCATGAAGGAACTCCAGGATCTCCGCGTCCTCGTCACCGGCGCGTCGCGCGGCATCGGCGCCGGCATCGCGCGCGAACTCGCCGCGCAGGGCGCGAAAGTCGCCGGTCTCGCCACCTCCGTCGCCAATCTGGAAGCGACCCGCGGCCAGGTCGAGGCCGCCGGCGGCGAATTCCTGGCACTGGCCGGCGACATCGCCGATCCGGCCACCGCCGAAGCGGCGGTCGCCGCCGTGCAGAAGCAGTGGGGGGGGATTGATGCGCTGGTGGCGAACGCCGGCATCACGCGCGACAACCTCATCATCCGCATGAGCCCGGACGAGTGGGACGGCGTCGTGCGCACCAACCTCAGCGGCGCCTTCTGGTTTCTCAAGGCGGCGACGCGCCCGATGATGAAGCAGCGCGCCGGCCGCATCGTCCTGATCGGCTCCGTGGTGGCCGTCACCGGCAACGCCGGGCAGGCTAATTACTGCGCCGCCAAGGCCGGGTTGGCCGGGCTGGCGCGCTCGGCCGCCTTGGAGTTGGGCAGCCGCAACATCACGGTCAACGTCGTGGCGCCTGGCTTCATCCGGACCGACATGACCGACGCCGTGCCCGAGGCCATGCGGGCGGCGATGATCGAAAAGATCGCCTTGGCGCGCGAGGGCCGGCCGGAGGACGTCGCGGGCGCCGTGCGCTTCCTGGTGGGCCCGGCGGGGGCCTACGTGACCGGCCAGGTCCTCCTGGTGGACGGCGGCCTTTCCCTGGGCTAGCAGCACGATTACAATTCCAGCCCCCGGCCACGACCTGGCCGACCTACCCCGAGCCTGCCCTACGCAGACCAGTCCGATGCCGATGAACGAAACGGAAATCACCGAAAAGGTGTACGAGATCGTGTGCGAGCACATGGGTGCCTCCCGCGACAAGATTGCGAAGGAAACCTCCTTCATCAACGATCTTGGCGCTGACAGCCTGGACACCGTCGAACTCGTCATGGAGTTCGAGAGCGCCTTCGACATCACGATTCCCGACGAGGACGCGGAGAAGATCCAGACCGTCGGCAACGCGATTTCTTACATTCAGCAGAAGCTGACCGCCTGATCTTCAGCCGGGCGGTTTCAGCTCGGCGCAGATCCATGGCTACGCAAGGCCGCAAGGTGGTGATCACGGGCGTCGGCGCCGTGACCCCTCTGGGCATCGGCGCGACCACCCTGTTCGACGGCCTGCTGGCCGGCCGGTCCGGGGTGCGCCTGATCACGCGCTTCGACACCACGAATCACGCGACGCACTTCGCCGCCGAGGTGCGGGGTGGCGTCTACGAGCCCGAGGCGCACTTCCCGAAGCAGGAACTGCGCCGGATGGATCCCTTCACTCAGATCGGAGTGGTGGCGGCGCGCGAGGCCTGGAAGGACGCCGGATTCGAGGGCAATTACGCCCAGCCCGAGCGCGGCGGCTCGATCATGGGCACCGGCATCGGCGGCATCACCAGCATCCTCGATCAGAACGAGGTGCTGCGCGCCTCCGGCCCGCGCCGCATCACGCCCTTCTTCATCCCGAACGTCATGGCCAACGCGCTCGCGGCCAACGTCGCGATCGAGTTCGGCTTGCAGGGCGCCTGCTATCTGACGGCCTCGGCCTGCGCCTCCAGCGGCCACGCCATCGGCATGGCGATGCGCGAGATCCGCTCTGGCCGCGCGGACCTGATGGTCACCGGCGGCTCGGAGACCACCACCAACGCGCTGTGCCTCGCGGGATTCAACTCGCTGAAGGCTCTGTCCACCCGCAACGACGATCCGGAAGCCGCCTCGCGCCCTTTCGACCGCGACCGCGACGGATTCGTGATGGGGGAAGGCTCGGCGGTGCTGGTGCTCGAGTCCGAAGAGCACGCGCGCGCCCGCGGCGCCCGCATCTACTGCGAAATGGCCGGTTTCGGCCAGAGCGACGACGCCGGCCACATCACCGCCCCGGACGCCACCGGCCAGCGCCCGGCCGCGGCCATCCGCCTGGCGCTCGAGGACGCCGGCCTGACGCCCGCCGACGTGGATTACGTGAACGCGCACGGCACTTCGACCATGCTCAACGACATGATCGAAACCACGGCCATCAAAATTGCGCTCGGCGACGAACACGCGCGCCGGACCTGGATTTCCTCCTCCAAATCCATGATCGGGCACCTGGTCGGTGCCGCCGCCGCGGTCGAGGCCGTGATCTGCGCGCTGACCTTGCAGCGCGGCATCGCGCACGCCACCAAGAACTACACCACGCCCGACCTCGAAAACGGCTGCGATCTCGACTACATGCCGGGCGCGCCCCGCGAGAAGAAATTCCGCGCGGCCATCTCCAACTCGCTCGGTTTTGGCGGGCACAACGTCTCGCTGGCCTTCCGTCGCCACTCCTAGCCCCTGCAACCACCGTGAAACGCAAATTCGCCGAAGCGCTCAAGACTTACAAGAAGGAAGTCTTCAAGATGGATCACGACCCGGAAGAGCTGCGCTCGCTCACCCGCGACGCGCTCAATTTCACCGAGTCGGCCCTCGACAACGCCTATCACTATCACTTCCACAAGCTCCCCGACGCCACCCGCGCCGAGGTCATCAACATGATCAACAATTACACGCTGGAGGCCCTGCTCCCGCCGATCGTGGAGAAGATCTCGAAGCGCCAGCTCGTGCTCGAGCGCAAGATGGAATTGCTGGTGCAACTGCTCGAGAATTCCCTCGAGCGCATCGGCGACGAGGACGAGAAGTGAGCACCCCGGCCGCTGCGGCGGCCGCCCTGCGCGAACGCGGGCTCGAAGGGGTGCTGGAGGCCGCGCGCCGGGCCGGGGCGGAATGCGCCCAGAGCCTGGAGCAGGAAATTCACGCGATGGACTGGGCCCAGCTGGACCGTCAGCGGGCGGCCCTGCAGGCCGGCGCGGCGTCGGCCGCGTTCACCGCCGACGGCCTGGAGGCGCCCGCATTGCTGCCGCCTTCCACGGCCGCGGGCGCGCCCGGTCTGGCGGCGGCCGAAGAGCGCGGCTGGGAGGAACTGCGGCGCGGCCGCATCGCGGTCGTCACCGTGGCCGGCGGTCAGGCCTCGCGCCTCGGCTTCGACGGCCCGAAGGGCGCGTATCCGCTCGGACCGGTCACCGGCGCCAGCCTGTTCCAGATCCTGGCCGGCCAGATCGCGCGCCTGCGCGAAGTCTCCGGCGCGGCGCTGCCCTGGATTCTGATGACCGGCCCGGAGAACCACGCCAGCACGCGGGACTTCTTCGAGCGGCGCAATTTCTTCGGCCTCGGCGCGCGCACCGTGCGCTTCGCTTGTCAAGGCATGCTGCCGGCGCTGTCGCCCGAGGGCGATCTGCTGCTGGCCGCCCCCGATCGCCTGTTCCGCAATCCCGACGGCCACGGCGGCCTGTTTCGCGCGCTCGCCCGCGCCGGCCTCCTGGACTGGATGCAGGACGAAGGCGTCGGCACCCTCTTCACTTGTCAGGTGGACAATCCGCTCGTGCGCATGGCCGATCCGGCCTTCCTCGGCTTCCATCTGCAGGCCGGCGCGCGCATGTCCTGCAAAGCCGTGATCAAGACCGATCCGGCCGAGAAGGTGGGGGTGCTGGCCTTGCGCGCAGGCCGCATGGAGTGCGTCGAGTACTCCGACCTCCCCGCCGATCTGCAGGCCGAGCGCGCGGCCGACGGCGGCCTGCGCTTCCGGGCGGGCAACATCGCCATGCACGCGATCAGCGCCGATTTCGCGCGCGCCATGGCCGCCACCGACCTGCCCCTGCATCGGGCGCGCAAGGAAGTGACGGCGCTCGGGGCCGACGGCCTGCCGGCCAAGCGCATCGCCGTCAAATTCGAGACCTTCGTCTTCGACGCCTTGCCGCACGCCGGCGCCGGCGGCGCGCTGGCGCAGGAGGCGGATCGCGCCGAAGAATTCGCGCCGGTCAAGAACCGCTCCGGGGCGGATTCGGCGGCGAGTTCGCGCTCCGCCCTCGATGCCCGCGCGCGGCGCTGGCTGCAGGCCGCAGGCGTCGAGCCGCCGGCCGAAGGCCTCGTCGAGTTGGAGCCGGGCCTCGCCCTCAACGCCGCCGATCTGCGCAGCCGGCGCGGGGAATGGGAACTCCGCGCCGGCCGCTTGGTCGCGCGGAAACGCTAGGATTCCGCCTCGACATTCCGCCGGAGTGGCGAAATTGGCAGACGCGATAGATTCAAAATCTGTTTTCCGCAAGGAAGTGGGGGTTCGAGTCCCCCCTCCGGCACCATCTTGCGGTCGGGCTGGCAAAGCCGCGCCGCGGATCGTTAGAGTCGGCCCCCGTTGGAGAAATTGACCCCCCTGGATCCCGCCCTCGAGCTGCTGCTGCGCGACCTCCTCGCCCGCGCCTTCCGCAGCACTCTGCATCGCCTGCGCGGTCTGCGCGCTCTCCTCGGAGGCTGGATCGAGATCGGGGTCCCGCCCGGCTCGGAAGGCCGCGTCCGGCTCCGCCTCGAAGAGGACATGCTGCTCCTCGCGCGCCTCGACTGGCTCGGCACCATGATGCACTATCCGCTGCCGGTCCGGCGCTTGCACGCCGGCGAAGCGCCCGCGGTGCTGCTGGCCTCCGCCCTCGGCCTCGGCACGCCTGAAGAGGCGCGCGAGCGCCTGCCGCAAGTGCTCGATCCGGAGGCCGCGATCGCGCTGGCCTTCTGGCTGCAGGCGGTGGCGCCCGACGGCCTGGTGGATCACGATCTGCAGTTGAGTTGGAACAACCGCAGCCTGGTCGTGACCGTCAAATCGCCGCGCGAAGCCTCTCTGGATGCATGGCGCGCCGCATTCGCGCCGCTCGCGCTCGAGTGCGAATTGGATCGCATCGTGCTGCGCCCGGGCGCCCTGCCGGCGCAGGACCCGGCGGCCGATCTCGCGCACGCGCCGGCCTGATTCCGGCCTGCGGCTGGTAGAATGCGCAGTCCCGGAATGCGCATGCAAACCTGATGGTGATGGCCAAGGAATTCCCGAGCGACCCGGAAGTGGCGCGCCTGCTGGACGAGATGGAGGCCCGCGTGCTGGACTCCTCGGTGCTGGTGCAGGAGTGGCGCGGCGCGCTCACGGCATGGCCGGGCTCCGCGACGGATCCGCGCAGCGCCCTGCGCTTTCGCGAGTGGTTCCTTCTCGAGCGCGTTTCGCCGGCGCTCGGCAGTCCTCCCGCCGCCGTCTGGTCGCCAGCTGAAACCGGCGAACCGGAGACGGATCCCTGGGCTCGGTTGCTGGGCAGCTACTTCGGCATCTTTCGCCCGGTGCTCGCGGAAGAAGAACTCGCCTTCGCCGACCTGTGGTCCGGGCGCGTCGTCCGCCTCACCGGAGACCTTCCGGAACCCGGTCCGGATCTGCTGCTGCACGGGCGCGTCGCCCCGGCGGGGGAGGCGACGGCTTCGCTGCTGCCCGGCTGGCGCGTGACGCGCGGCCTCGACCTGGCGGAGGCCATCGCCGACGATTTGCAGCGGGCCCGCGCCGCCCAGCCGCGCGCGCGCCTGTCCCAACTCGAATGCGAGCGCCTGTGGACGCACCGCGCCGGACCGGCGATCGAGGCTGGCGCCGCAGCGCCGAAGCCCGAGGCTTTTCTCGCCGAACTCGAGCGCATTCTGCTCGCCGCGCCGGACTGGCCGTTGGAGCGCGCGCTGGAAATTTTGGAGCAGGACGGCGCCGAGGCGCTGCTCGAACAGCTCGCTTTCGAAACGGATCTGCCCCTGGAACCGCTGCGCGGCCTGCTCGCGGAACTGCGCGCCGCAGCGCTGGCGGCGGAGTCGGCGCCGGCGTCGAGCGCGGCCGACGCCCAGGCCGAACTGGATCTGGCGGAAATCCAGAGCGCGCTCGCACGCTTCGACGCAGAGAGGGCCGCCGGCGCCGACGCGAAGGCGGCGTGGGCGAAGTTGGAAGCCGAACTGGAATTGGAAGGCGGCCCCTTGGAGGCGCTCAAGGCGCCCTGGTTGGAAGAAGGCGAACCGATCGGACCGAGCGCTCTGCCGGGCCTGGCCTTCTGGGTGGATGCCTGGGTCTGGGAGCAATCGCAAGTCGTGGCGCCACCCAGCGCCGAAGAGATCGCGGTCGCGCGCGAGTTCGCGGCCTTCGTAGAAGCACTGCGCGCCGTGCCTTCGGACGCGGCCGAGATCAAGGCCCAGGATCTGTGGGCTTTTCTCACCGCCTCGGCGAACGCCGACCAGCTCGAGCAACGCCGCCGGCACTTGATGTCCTTCCTGCGCTGGCTGCGAGTCGAGCAGGATGCGCCCTTGCCGCTCGAGGAACTGGAGTCCTCGACCGGGCCGACCTGGAAACGCCTCGACGAAAGCGTGCGCCTCAACGCGGCGCAGCGAGGTCAGCTCGGGCGCGGAACCCAGGCCGCTCGCGTCTGGAAGACGGGCCCGGTTCAGGTCCTGACGGAAAATCAGGAAGGCGCGCTGGTGCTCGGCTTCCCTGAGCAGACGGCGGCGCTGGTCCGGCCTGGCGACACGCTCGCCGGACGTTGGGTGGCTGGGTCCTTCCGCCTCTGCGCCTGGTTTCCGAGCGTCTGAAGCGTTGGAGTGGCGATTGCGGGAGCGGGATTTCGCGCCCCGGACAGTGTCTGATAATAAATATTATGTTGCCCAGGGGATCCGCCAGGATCCCGGAGGCATCCAAAATGCTCCTGCTCGAGCCCTAGTCCGGGGCTCGTGTGGAGAGATCTGTGGAGAACTCCGTGGAGAACTTGGGGAAAAGCTGCTCGGCGGTCGGCTTCCATCCCAGCAGGCGCAGACTCCAGCCGGAACGGCCCCGCTCCAGCAGGCTGATCGAGCCGGTCGGAATCTTCAGACTCTCCCAGGACTCCAGGCCCAGGCCGCTGGCCTCGGCCGCCAGCGCCCGGATCGGATACAAGTGCGCCACCACGGCCACGGTCCGGTCCGGCCACCGTTGCTCGAGTTCGGCTCGGCCCTGCAGCACCCGCTGGCGCAGGTCCCCGAAGGACTCGCCGGCATGGCCGCGCCAGCCGTGCGGATCCCGGGCATGGGCCTCCAGGTCGCCCGGCCAGCGCTCGAGGATTTCCTCCTTGGTCAGGCCGACCCAGCGTCCGCGATCGATCTCGCGGAAGGATTCGGCCAGGTCCGGCGCGCCCGTCAGGCCGCGGCCCTCGGCGATGCGCTCGGCGCCGTAGCGCGCCCGGCTCAAGGGACTGGAGACGACCGCGTCGAGCGTCCAGTCCTGCAGCGCCGCCGCGGCCGCGGCAGCCTCGGCGCGGCCTGCCTCGCTGAGCGGAACCTCGGTGCCGCCGTAGAAAATCTGCGGCCGCGGCGGTGCCACGGCGCCGTGGCGAACGAGAATCAGGCGCATCGGCGCCCATTCTATTTCCGCCGTCTTCGTTCCCATGATGAAACGTTTCGGGCGTCTCCGGGCCGAATTGTCGCGGCACGGTGCTTGCGTAGAGACGGTGACCCGCAAGCACCATGCAACGCACGCTCACCCTGACGATCCTCGCCGGCGCGCTGTTCTGCGCCGGCACCGCTGAACTTGCCGCGCACGGCGGCACCTACGTCGGCCCGGGCGACGTCGTGCCGCCGGGCGGCAGCCAGCCGCCGCCGGGAGTCACGCCGCCTTCCGGTCCGCCCTCGGGACCTCCGACCGGGCCGACCGATCCCGGCCGCCCCAGCACTCCGAACCAGCCCAACCCGCCGACCCCTCCGGGCGGCCCCGGCGTCACGGGTCCCAGCACCAAGCCGAGCGCCGGCATGGAAATGATTGATTACGCCAGCTGGCAGTTCTGGTGGGAGTTCAACAAGCATCGCTTCCTCAATCTGCGCGCCAAGGTGCACAGCGGCGCCGTGACGCGCGCCGTCGACGTCACCCTCGGGATCCGCGGACTCGACCAGAACCGCGCGCCCGACGAGCGTCAGATCCTGGGCGTACTGCTGCCGGCGCTGCGCGCCGCCGCGCAGGACGAGACCAATCAAGACGTTCTCACCGCCGTGATGATCGCGGTGGCGCGCGTCGGCCGCGACGACGGCAGCGCCGCGCGGCTCTTCGACGAACATCTCGACGCCCCCTCGCGTGAAGTGGCCGAAACCGCCGCTCTGGCCTACGGCATCCTGCACGATCCGGCCGCGCTCGATCGCGTGCTTCTGCATCTGCTGGACGACGACGCCGAGGGCCGGCGCCTGGCCGGCGCCAGCGAGGTGCCGATCCGCACCCGCTCCTTTGCCGCCTACGGCATGGCGCTGATCGGCGCCGCCTCCCAGGAAACCGAAGTGCAGCGCTTCGTGCTGCGCAACCTGTTGCGCACGCTCGAGACCGACCGTTCGGCCGCCCAGGATCTGCGCGTCGCGGCCGCCGTGGGCATCGGCCTGCTGCGCCCGACCGAGCCGCAACTGGCCGCGGAAGGCGTGGACCGGCTGGCCGCCGTGCTGGCGGCCGGACGCCAGGACGACCTCGTGCTGGCCCACCTGCCGAACAGCATGGCCAAACTGCTGCGCGGCCTGCCGGCCGAGGAGCGCGTCCTGCGCGACCGCGTGCTCGACGCGACGCTCGGCCTGCTCGAGCGGCGCGCGAAATCCGGCGCCTACCTGCAGCAGAGCGCGGTCATGACGCTGGGCATGCTGGCCCGGCCGCAGGATCCGCGCAGCGCCGAAATCTTCGCCGCCTTGACCGACGCCGGCAAGGAGCTCAAGGATCGCCAGGCGCTGAATTTCGTCGCCATCTCGCTGGCCTATCTGGGCGCCGCCGATCCGGCCTTCGACTCGATGGACAATCGCCAGCCCGTGACGCGCGCGCTGCTGCAGGGCCTGCGGAAGAGCAACGGCTCCTACGAAGCGTGGTGCGGCATGGCGCTGGGCGTGCAGTCCTTCATGCTGGCCGAGCAGGGCATTGCCACGCATCCCGCCGTGAGCGACGCGCTGCTGGAGAAATTCATGGAGGCCGGCGCGCCCGAGCAGTTGTCAGCCTTCGTGATCGGCCTGGGCCTGATGCGGCACACCGGCGCCGCCGACCTGATCCACAAGCGCATGGCCACGATCGCCGATCCGGAGTTTCTCGGCTACGGCGCGCTCGCGCTCGGCCTGCTCGGCGCGAGTCAGCACACCGACAGCCTGCTGAGTCTCATCGAAACCAAAAAGCGCGATCCCGACCTGCTGCGCCAGGCGGCGATCGGCCTGGGCCTGATGCAGAACCAGCAGGCGCTGGGCCGCCTGCTCGAGTACCTGTTCCCGCAGGAAGGCCGGCCGCCCTTGTCGGTGCTGGCCGCGTCGGCGATCGCCATCGGCTTCATCGGCGACCGCAGCTCGATCCAGCCGCTGGTGGACTTCCTGCAGAACCGCCGTCTCACGCCGCTGGGCCGTGCCTTCGCCGCCGCGGCGCTGGGCATGGTCGGCGACCCGGCCCTGCTGCCGTGGCACGCCGCCATCGGCGAGGACCTCAACTACCGGGCCTCCGTGCCCACCCTCGTGGACCCCAGCCTGTCCACCGGCATCCTGGACCTGCTGTAGCGATGTTCCCATCCCGGAACACCCGCCGCCTGGACATGCCCGGAATCCCGCGGCACAATCTTTGCTAGTCTCGGACGGGACTCCCGGTCCCCTACAACCATGAAACGCCTGACCACTCTGCTCGTGCTCGCGGCCGCCATCGGCCTCGGGTCGGAACTTCAAGCCCACGGCGGCACCTACAAGGGTCCGGGCGACACGGTGCCCCCGGGCGGCGGCGGCGCTTCCACGCCCACTCCCCCGTCCACTCCGGCCACGCCGGGAGCCCCCAGCACGCCCAGCACTCCGGGCACGCCGAGCACCCCCAGCACGCCGAACACGCCGGCCACTCCGGCGGCTCCGGGCGGCGCGCAGGCGCCGACCACCGGCGGTCAGGCGGACCAGACGGACCTCTCGACCTGGCAGTTCTGGTGGGAGTTCAACAAGGACCGCTTCCTCAACCTGCGGGCCAAGGTCCACGGTGCGGACTCGGCGACGGACGGCGGCTCCGTGCTCACGGGACTGGGCGGCGGCGCGAAGCAGGAGAACACCACGGCGCCGACCGAGCAGCAGATCCTCACGCAGATCATTCCCGCCCTCTACGAGGCCGTGAAGGACGAAGACGACCAGGACATCCTGACCGGCGTGATGATTGCGCTCGGCAAGACGGGCCGCGACGCCAACGGCGAGGCGCGCAAGCTCTACGCCTCTCACCTCGACGCGCCGGTGCAGGAAGTCTCCGAGACGGCGGTCATCTCCTTCGGCATCCTGCAGGACGTCACCGCGATTGACACCGTGTTGGTGCCGCTGCTGACCGACGCGCCGGCCGGACGCAAACTGGTGGGCAAAGGCGAAGTGCCGATTCGCAACCGCACCTTCGCGGCCTACAGCCTCGGCCTGATCGGCTCGGCCAGCGCCGACGCCGGCGTCAAGCAACTGGTCGCGAACACGCTGCTCACCGCGCTGACCACGGACAAGTCGGCCCAGCAGGATCTGCGGGTCGCCAGCATCATCAGCCTGGGCCTGCTGAAGCTGGAAGAGCCGGCGGATCTGACCAACGTCGTCAACCGCCTCTCCGAATACCTGGCAGCCGGCACCGACGACGACATCGTGCTCGCGCACGTGCCGAACGCGATGGCCAAGCTGCTGCGCGGCCTGCCCGCCGACGATCTGACCCTGCGCAATCAGGTGCTGGATCAGGTGCTGGAACTGCTCGCCGCCCGCTCCAAGGCCGGCAACTACACCAAAATGAGCGCGGTCATGTCGCTGGGCATGCTGGCCCGCCCCAATGATCCGCGCAGCAAGGACATCTTCGCGGCGCTGGAAGAGGCGGCCGACAAGGCCAAGGATCAGCAGGTCAAGAACTTCTCGGCCATCTCGCTGGCCTACCTGGGCTCGGCGGACCCGGCCTTCGACAGCCCGGAGAACAAGCAGCCGGTCACGAAGTTCCTGCTGGCCAAGCTGAAGAAGAGCAACACTTCCTACGAGATGTGGTCCGGCCTGGCGCTCGGCGTCATGGCCTTCCAACTCAAGGAGCAAGGGCTCGCCATCGCCCCGCAGGCGCAGGATGACGTGCTCGAAAAATTCAAGGACTCGAAGAGCTCCGACCAGCAGTCGGTGTTCGCCCTCGCGCTGGGTCTGATGAATCACGAGGCGGCCGTGCCGGAGATTCGCAAGAAGATGGACGAGAACCGCACCTCCGAGTTCCTCGGCTACGGCTCGATTTCGCTCGGCCTCCTGCAGGCGCGCACCGAGAGCGGATTCCTCTCGCAGATCATTGACGAAAAGCGCCGCGACGAGGATCTGCTCAAGCAGGCGTCCATCGGCCTGGGCCTGATGCGCGACAAGACCGTGCTGAGCAAGTTGCTCGAGTTCATGAATCCGAAGGAGGGCCGTCCGACCCTGTCCGTGCTGGCCTCGACCGCCACTGCGATCGGCTTCATCGGCGACACCAACTCGGTGACGCCGCTGGTGGACGCGCTCAAGAACAAGAAGCTCACGCCGCTGGGCCGCGCCTTCGCGGCGGTGGCGCTGGGCATGGTCGGCGACAAGGAGTTGCTGCCCTGGAACGAGCCGATCGGCGCCGACATGAACTACCGCGCCTCGGTCTCGACGCTGGTCGAGAAGAGCGTGGCGAACGGCATCCTGGACATCCTCTAAGGGATTTCCGAAGCCGCGCGATTCGGAGGCGGGAGCCCTGCTCCCGCCTCCGCTTTTTTTCAAGCCGGATCCGTCTCCTCCGCCGGATCGTCAAAGGAGAATTCCGCCGTCAGTTCGGCGTGCGAGACCCGAATCTCACGACCGCGCTCGTCGCGCAGCAGCATCCAGTCCGGACCCGCTGCGGGCTGCAGAACGACGCAACTCCCCCGCCGCGGCGATTGCAGCCGGTCGCCGCGATCCAGACCGGGAAGGTCCGCTGGGCGCACGTCGACGCCGGCATCGAGCACGTCCTGCGCCAGGCCCAGGAAGAGGCCGTCTTCCGGCGCGCGGGCATGCAGGACGGGCCGCAGCGTCGGCAACGTTCGCGCGGGCACGAGCGCGGGCGTCCGAGCAGGCGCGGACGTTGGTGCCGGGGCCGGGGCCGGGGTCGGCGGCGGAACCGGCGCCGCAAGGGCCGGCTCGACCGCCACGGCTTCGGCGTGCACGCGCGCGATCGGCTCCTTCTCGAGCAAGGCGCGCTCGAGATCTTCGGCAATCTCCGTCAGAGGCGCGCCCGGGCCGAACGCCGCCTCCAGCCAGGGGCTGCCCGCATCTCCGGCGCCGCGGCCGAGCAGCGCGCGCTCCGGTCGCGCCGCGTGCGCGGGCCAGGCGGCGAGCACGGCGGCGGAGTGGAACTGGCCGCTGCGCTCCCAGGCCTTCGCCGCCGCCGCGCCGCCCTGCTCCAGCATGCGCCGGATCAAGGGATCGAGCGCCGACGGCGCCAACTCGCGCCGCAACTCGCGGCCATCGGCGCGATGCAGAAAAATCCGGCAGGGCGGCGGAGAGCGGCGGAACCAGGCCATGGGTGCGCGCCGGCGCAGTGTCTCAGGATCGGCCGCGCACGGCCAGCGTGCTGCCGGTGAGGAACAGCGCCGCCGCCAGCCAGGCCACCCAGCCGCGCGCCCGGCGGCGCTCGTCCGCCGCGGCGCGCACGGCGAGTCGCTCCTGCAGCACCGTCTGCGCCGCGGCGACGGCCGAGCGTTCCTGCTCCGGCCGCGCCGCGTTCTGGCGCAGCCAGCGTTCGGCGAGCGCCAGCCCCTCGGGCCAAAGCGCCGGATCCCACACGCACAATTGAATGCGATAGCGGTCGCCGTCCGGATCGCTCGGGGCCAAGTTCTCCAAGGCGCGGGCCGCCGCCCAGGCTTCCGCTTCGGCGCCCGCGGCCTGATAGGCGTAGAGGCGGCCGCGCAGCGCCGCCGCGTCGGGCGGGCCGCCGGCATCGGCGGTTCGTTGCGTCTCGTGCCAGAGCAGCAGCTGCCGCGCGTCCTCCGGCCACTGCGGAGCGGCGCAGAGCAGCACGAGCAGCGCGGCGCAGCTCATTCGCCGCCCGCGCGCCAGGCGCGCGCCTGCAACAACGTGAGTTCGTTGCGCTCGTCGGTGAAGGGCGCCGCTGCCGGCAAATCCGCGCCGTCCACGGTTTGACCGGGCAGCAGCGCCGCGCCAATTTCGAGCGGCCATCCCGCAGGCAGCGCGGCGGCGAGTTCGGCGCGATCCGGCAGCGACTCGTTCTTGCGCGCCAGCAGGATCCAGTTGCGGCTGCGCGGCACTCGGTGCAGGCGCAACTCGGTGCCGAAGGCCGGGCGCACGCTCGCGGCCAGCCGAGCCAGCAGGCCCTCGGGATCCTGCGGCGCGTCGCGCGTGCCGACGTTCACCGCGAGCACGCCGCCGGTGCGCAGATGCGCGGCGATCTCAGAAAAAAATTCGGCGGTCGCCAGGTGAGGAGGGATTTCGAACTGCCGGGCGTAGGCGTCGAGCAAGATGAAGTCGAGGTCGGCGGGCGCGGCGCGCAGCAGACTGCGGGCGTCGGCGCCGGCCAGCACTTGCACTCCTTGGCGCGCCGACTCCGGCACCGGCATCCAGCGCTCGCCGAGTTCCACCACCGCCGGATCGAGCTCGACGCCCATCGCTTCGAGCGGCCGCTCGCCCAGGGCGGCGGCGAGCGGCTGCAACGCGCTGCCGGCGCCGTAGCCGAGGATCCAGAAGCGCACCGGACGCGGCGCGCCGGCCACGGGCGTGCGGATGCCCGCGCAGAGCGGCGCCAGCGCGAAGAGGTCGTAGTAGAGGCCGCTCCACGTCGCGCCCGGCGCCCACCAGGACTGGAAGGAGTCGAGCCCTTCGTTCATCTGCAGCCAGCGTTCGCCGGTGGCCGGAAATTCGACGACGCGCAGGCGTTGGTACGTGGAGTCGCGCGCTACCAGCACGACCGCGCCGGCTGGCAGATTGGCGGCGCTCGCGGGATCGGCGCTGAAGGCGCTGGCGGCGCAGGCCGCCGCCAGCACCGCGCCCGCGGCGCGTCCGCGGCCGGCCAGCAGAATGGCGGCAGCGGCCAGCAGCGCCCCCGCCGTGAGGAAGAGCGTGGCGCGCACGCCGAGGCTGGGCAGAGCGACGAAGGCGCAACCCAGGACGCCCAGCAGCGAACCGAGGGTGCCGGCGGCGCCGATCTCGCCGGCCGCCTGCCCCGCATGGCGATGGCGCGCGCGCGCTTCGACAAGCAGCGGACTGACCATGGCCAGCAGGAAGACCGGCGGAGCGAAGAACAGCAGCGCCGAAGCCAGCGAGCCCTGCAGGAACGAGGCGGCTGCTTCGTCCAGGCTCAGGCTGGCGGGCAGCATCCAGCGCGCGAAGTGAGGCAGCAGGAAGGTGCCGAGCGCCGTGAGCAGGCCGCCGGCGGCCAGCAACAGCGCGGCCCGGCGCTCGACTCCTTCCGACTTGCGAGCCGCGCGGCCGCCGGCCCATCCGCCGAGCGCGATGGCCAGCAGCACGATGCCGATCTGCTGGCTCCACACCAGCGCCGAGGTGCCGAACCAGGGCGCGAGCAGATGCACGCCGAGGATTTCGACGGTGAGAACCGCGAATCCCGCCAGCGCCGCCGCGATCAGCGCCGCCACGGCTTCAGCGGCCCGTCACTTGGGAGCGGCGACGGGCACGTCCACGCGCCGCACCACCGCCGGGAAGAACAGCCCCGCGTCCAGAGTGCCTTCGAAGTTCTCGAGCGCGGTGGTCACACTGCGCGCGGCGGTGAGCTTGTGCACTTCGCCGTTGCGCAGGATGAAGACCTCCTTGTCCAGATCCACGATCGCGTCGTTGAGGAAGATCTGGAATTGATAGACGAACTCGGAGTCAATGGTGATGGTGTTGGTCTCGCGGTTGACCGCGACCTTGAAGCGCGCCACCTTGCCGGCGGGCACCGCGCCGGGCGGATCGAAGCGCAGAGCCTGCACCCAGTAGTAGCGGCCCTGCCAGGACTGCGTGAGCGTGACTTCGAAGTCGAGCGGATAGGAGTTGCGCGGCGGCAGGGTCGCGAACCAAGCCAGCGCCGACTGCGTGTCGCCCTTGGTTTCGAAGGGCAGCAGCTTCAGGTTGCCGGCGTTGCCGGCGGCGGCCGAGACGCCGCCGACGAGCGCGCAGCCGGCGAAGGCCATCGGGTAGACCGCGGCCAGCTGGCTGGCGGCGCTGGCGCCGAGGTCCCCCTGGCCGAGCAGGAACAGGCGCTGGCGATCCATCCGGTACAGCCGCGATGCGGTGCCGATCGGCAGCAGAATGCGCAGGCGCCCCGCTTCGCCCAGCGCCGACTCCGCGTCCAGACCGGTGAGATCCACTCCGAGCAGGACGTAAGCCTCCTTCACTTCTTCCGGCAGAGCCTCGAGAGCCTCCACCGTTTTGCCGGAGGTCAGAATGAGCAAGCCGGGATAGTTTTCCTTCTTAGGGTTGTACGCCGAGGGCAGGCGCACGCCGCATTTGCCGGCCTGGTTCGGCAGGTCCAGTTCGAAGGCTTTGCCCTTCTTGACTTCGGCGCCGCTCGTCGGAAACTCCCGGCCCAGGTCGAAGATGGCTTCCCAATCCTTCACCAAGGACAGCACCGAGCGGGTCTTCAGTTTTTTGTCAAAGTCAGCGCATTCGGCGATCAGGTCGGCCTTGGCGGCTTCGACCTTGTCGTAGGAGTTGCTGACCTTGCCGTCGAACCATTTGCCGACGTGCCGGCCGATCTTGCGCAAGTCCGCGTCCTTGAGCTCGGTGCCGGCCGGTTCCTGGGACGCCAGCGGCGGCGCGGCGAGGAGCAAGGCGGCAAGGAGGGCAGGCAGGCGGGACATGGAGACTCCAGGTTAAGGCAGCGCGTTGCGGGCCGCGAGGACGGCGTGAGCGGTGGCGCGGGCGTCGGCGCGCGCGCTCAAGGCTGCGGGAGGACGGCGTTCCAGCCAGAGCAGGTTGCTGGCGAAGCGATCATCCGCGGGCCAGCGTGCGAGGCCGGCGCGGAGCAGGTCGGCGGCCGCCGCGTCGCGCGCGCCCCAGGCCGCCAGCGCACGCTCCAGAAAGGCGTCCACGCCTTCTCTTAGGTCCGGCGGCGGCAGGGGTAACTCGTGGCGGCGCGCGTAAAGGATGAGATTGCCGAGTTCCGCATCGCCGCCGGCCGCCGCGAGCGCCTGCCAGGCCGGCAACACCGCGTCCGGACTCGCGTGCTCGAGGCGGGAGGCGGACTGGAAGAGCATGCCCTGCCAGGCGGGCGACTCGGGCTGCGGCGCGGCCAGCAACTCCTGCAGGCGCTGCAGGTGCAGGGCGTCCGGCTGGCCCGGCGCCAGCAGGGCGAAGACGAAGTGCGCGAGATTCAGTCCAGCCACGCCACTTCCTCGACGCCCGCGGCCACCTCGCCCATGCGGAAGCCGGTTTCGCCGCGCGCGCTGAGATCGCGCAGCAACTCGTCGGCGAAGCCGGACTCGACCACGAGAATCATGCCGACGCCCATGTTGAAGGCGCGCCACGCCTCGTCGCGCTCGACGCCGCCGGCGCGCACCAGTTGCTCGAAGACGTTCTGCTTCGGCACCGCGCTGCGCGCGACCCGCGCGCCCAGGCCGTTCAACACGCGCGGCAAATTGCCCGGCACGCCGCTGCCGGTGATGTGCGCCATGCCGTGCAGTTCCGGGCGCTTGAGGTAAGGCTTCAGAATCGGCAGGTAGCACCGGTGATTCTGCAGCATCACCGCGGCCGCGTCGCGACCTTGCTCGTCGCCGGGGAATGCGTCGGTCCAGGCCAAGCCCATGCGCTCTTCGACGATGCGCCGCGCCAGCGAGTAGCCGTTCGTGTGCAGACCCGTGCCGCGCAGGCCGATCAGCGCGTCGCCGGGCTTGACGCGTTTGCCGTCGAGCACGTGGGCGCGCTCGACCACGCCGACCAGCGAGCCGACCAGATCGAAGTCGTCGCCGCTGTAGACGCCGGGCATTTCGGCGGTCTCGCCGCCGATCAGCACGCAGCCGTGATCGCGGCAGGCTTCGGCCACGCCGGTGATCATCGCGCCCACGCGCTCCGGATGCAGTTTGCCGACGCCGACGTAATCGAGGAAGAAGAGCGGCTCCGCGCCCTGCACGAGCGCGTCGTTGATGCAATGTTGCACGAGGCAGCGGCCGACCGTGTTGAAGCGCTTCGAAGCCGCGGCGACGCGCGTCTTCGTGCCGACGCCATCGGTCGTGGCGACCAGGACCGGCTCCTTGCCCAAGCCGTCGGCGCGGAACAAACCGCCAAAGCTGCCGACATCGGCGAGCACGCGGTCGTTGAACGTGCTCCGGATCGCGCTCTTGGCGCGCTCGACGGCCTCGTCGGCCGCGTCAATGTCCACGCCCGCGTCGCTGTAGCGCAGGCCCTCAGTCCGGGTCGGGGTGCTCACCGCCGAATTCTAGGCTTCTCCTGCGTATGATTCAGGCGCATGGACGCCCGCCGACGGATGGTGCTCCTCGGCGCGACCGGCACGGTCGGCGTGCAGACTCTGGCCTTGCTGGCCAAGGCTGGCCCCGGCGCCCCGCAGCCCGTCCTGCTGAGCGCGCACCGCTCCGGCGCCGCCCTGGAGGAGTTGGCGCGCCCCCACCCCGGCGTCCGCCGGCTGCTGAGCTCAGACCCGGCGCAGCGCGAGGAGATCCTCGCCTTCCTGCGCGCCGGCGACTACGAGGTCTGCCTCAACGCCGCGGTGGGCGCCGCCGGGCTGCCGTACAGCGAAGCCGTGCTCCAAGCCGGGCGCGTGCTGGCCCTGGCCAACAAGGAGTCCCTGGTCTGCGCCGGCAGTTACCTGACCGAACTCGCGCGCGCGCGCGGCGGCGCCATCGTGCCGGTGGATTCGGAGCACGCCGCCCTGCACCAGTGCCTGGAGGGCCGCCACGCGGCCGACGTGCGCCGCGTGTTTCTGACGGCCAGCGGCGGCGCCCTGCGCGATCTGCCGCAGGCGGAACTCGAGCGGGCCACGCCGGAGCAGGCGCTCGCCCATCCGAACTGGGACATGGGGCCGCGCATCACGGTGGACTCGGCGACCATGATGAACAAGGCCCTCGAGATCATCGAGGCCGTCCATCTCTTCGGCCTGCAGCCCGAGCAGGTCGAGGTGCTGCTGCACCGCGAGTCGGTCGCGCACGGCATGGTCGAGTTCCGCGACGGCAGCCTGCTGGCGCAGCTGGGCCCGCCCGACATGGCGCTGCCGATTCACCGCGCCCTGCACTGGCCGCGCTGCGCGCCCTCCCCGCTGCAAGGCTTCCAGCCCGAACTGTGGCGCGCGCTGCACTTCGCCCAACCCGAGGCCGCGCGCTGGCCGGCTCTGGCGCTGGGCCACGAGGCGGCGCGCCGCGGCGGGTCCGCGGGCGCCGTGCTGAATGCCGCCGACGAGGTC
>CAYVPL010000019.1:0-19862 GCA_964453755.1 uncultured Planctomycetales bacterium | reverse complement strand
CTCTGACTTCAGCCTGGCCAACAATCTGGCCGCGCAACATCCGGACAAGCTGAAGGCCCTGCAGGAACTGTTCCTGGCCGAGGCTGCCAAGTACCACGTGCTGCCCATCGACGACCGTGTGTTGGAGCGCACCAACGCTTCCCTGGTGGGACGTCCGACGGTCATGGAAGGACGCAACAGCATGACTTTGCACGAAGGCATGACTGCGATGGGTGTGGACATTTTCATCGACCTGCGCAACAAGGGATACAGCATCCAAGCGGAGGTCGAAGTGGGCGACGACGGCCACGGCGTGCTCGTGTGCCAAGGCGGGCGCTTCGGCGGACTGTCCTTCTACTTGAAGGACGGCAAGCCGGCCTTCACCTACAACTTCCTCGGGCTCGAGAGCAACACCATCGCTTCCGAGACTGCGCTGATGCCGGGCAAGCATCAGATCGTCTATGACTTCTCCTACGACGGCACTGGCCCGGGCAAGGGCGGCGTCGGACAGATCACCGTGGACGGGAAGAAGGTTGCTGAGGGCAAACTCCCGCGCACCCAGCCCGGCATCTTCTCCGTGGACGACCTCGCCGACGTGGGCGTGGACCTCGGAACCCCGGTTGCGGATTACGGCGCGTCCAGCGAGTTCCGCGGCCGCATCGAGAAGATCACGATCTCGCTCAAGAAGTAAGCCTTCACCAACTGGCAGTCGATGCACACGCTCCTCGAGGACACGCGCTGGCTCATGGATCGGGTGTACGCGAGCCTGCTCCAGTGCATCCCGGATCTGCCCCCCGCCGATCAGCTCAAGGAGAAGTTGACGAGTCCGCCGCGACGCTGAGCGGAACCCCGACGCCACCGCTGCTCTGGGATGCACGGGACCCTCCGCAGAAGCTAGCGGGATCGTGCGGCGGAGTTAGCATGGTTGAGACTCACCCGCCGAGGTGGAGTCGCGTCCATGATGCAATTTCGAACCGTTCTCGTTGTCCTGCTGCTCGGAAGCAGCGCCGGCGATGCCGCCGCTGTGCAGGACACAACGCGGGTCAGCGTGAGCTCGAGCGGCGACGAGGGGAATCGCTCGTCGGTTGATCCGGCCATCACCCCTGATGGCCGATTCGTGGCCTTCACGAGTGATGCCTCGAATCTGGTAGTCAGCGACACCAACCAGAACAGGGATATCTTCGTGCACGACCGCTCCGATGGCCTGACAATCCGTGTCAGCGTGGACTCGCTTGGACTTCAAGCAAACAATGAGTCCTTGTACTCCTCCATCTCCGCTGACGGCCGTTTCGTGTCCTTCTGCAGCCGTGCCACCAACCTCGTGCCGGGCGACACCAACGACCGCTGGGACGTCTTCGTTCATGATCGCGCCACCGGCATCACGGAGCGCGTCAGCGAGTCGACATCTGGAGGACAAAGTGACCATGACTCGTTCATTTCAATCCTCTCCGCCGACGGACGCTTCGTCGCCTTCGAAAGCGACGCATCCAACTTGGTCGCCGGGGACACGAATCGCAGCCGTGACATTTACTTGCGCGACCGATTGGCGGGCACGACAGTCCGCGTCAATCTGACCGTGAACAGCGCTCAGGTTCAGGGCTATTCTGGCCAGCCGGATCTATCGTCGGACGGCCGCTTCGTCACCTTCACCAGCTACGCGGCGAACCTACTGCCCGGCGACACGAACGGGATGTCAGACATTTTCGTCAAGGATCTCGCCACAGGAGACGTGATGCTGGTCAGCGTCTCATCCACTGGAACGCAAAGCGACGCCGGCGTACACGACGCTTCCATTTCTGCCGATGGACGATACGTCGCATTTCACGGTTGGTCCACTCTGCTGGTTCCAGGCGACACGAACGCATCATGGGACGTATTCGTGCATGACTGCTTCACTGGAGTCACTGAGCGGGTCAGCAAGGATTCGGCCGGGATCGAAGGCAACAGCCATTCCCAATACCCGACCATTTCAGCGTCAGGCCGATTCGTTACCTTCCGGAGCGAGGCGAGCAACCTGGTTGCTGGCGACTCGAACGGCGCAATGGACGACTTCCTCCATGACCGAACCACAGGCACGACCGAGCGCATCAACGTGAGCGCGTCCGGTGCCGAAGCGCGGATCGGTGGCGGCTCTTCACGAACTTCCATCACCACCGACGGCACGCTGGTCGCCTTCCAAAGCCAGTCCGACGACTTGGTTCCGGGAGACACCAACGGCTGGGCGGACGTCTTCCTGCGCGACCGCGGAGCCGGCCTGGGTTCCAGCGAGAACACGATCGTCCTCACGGGCGAGGTCCAGCCCGCAGTGGGCCAGACAGCGACCTTCAGTTGGTTCGCGGCCGCGCCTGGATCGCACTTCTGGCTGCTCGGATCCTGGAACCGGGCCGGCTCAGTGATCGGCGGCCATGCATTCGATGTCGGGCCTCATGCGACCGTGCTGAGTCAGGGGTATTGCACTCCCCGCGGCACCGGCAGTTTCACCACGGCTTCGATTCACCTGCAAACTCTCGGCCGCACCTTCTACCTGGAGATCGGCGCGCGCGATGCCACTGGCGCGATCCACGACAGCAACACGCTCGAGCGGATCGTGCAGTAGAGCCTGACAGATCGATCAGCGCACGAAATCCGGCTCGGGATGCTCGGGGATCAGCCCCGCGGCGCGCGCGCGGCGGAGGAAGAGGCGGACCGATTCGCGGCCGTCTTCGCCGTAGTCCAGCGTGCGCGCGTTGACGTACATGCCGATGAACTCGTCGGCCTGCGCCAGATCCAGCCCGCGGCCGAAGCCGAGGGCGTAGGCGACGGCCTCCTGGCGGTGCTCAAGGCCTTCGCGGATCGAGGCTTGCAGGAGTCGTGATACCTCGGGGATCAGGTCGCCCAGATCCCGGCGCACGCAATTCCCGCCCAGCGGCAGCGGCAGGCCGCCCGTCTCCTTCCCCCACCAGGCGCCCAGATCCTCGAGCAGCACCAGCCCCAACTGCTGGAACGTCAACTGCCCCTCGTGGATCAGCAGCCCCGCGTCGTACTCGCCGCGCGCCACCGCCTCGGGAATTTTGTCAAAGTCCACCAGCCCGTACTCATAGGGGCCGATCCGCATCTGCGCCGCCAGGTGCGCGCTGGTCCACTCGCCGGGCACGGCCATGCGCCGGCGGCCGCCCGAGCGCAGCTCCTCCAGCCCGAAGCGCTCGCGCGCCACGATGCGCGGCCCGTAGCCCTCGCCCATGCTGGCGCCGTGATTCAGCAGCGCGTACTTCCCGCCCACGTGCGCCCAGGCGTGAATGCTCACCGCCGTGATCTCGTATTCGCCCCGCAGCGCGCGCCGGTTCAGGGTTTCGATGTCCTCCAGCCGGTGCTCGAAGCGCAGCCCGCCGGTGTCCAGGCGGTCCGTCGCCAGCGCCCAGTGCATGAAGGCGTCGTCGGGATCCGGGCTGTGGCCCAGAATCAGGGTGCGGCGCGCGACGGCGGGCATTGCCGCCATTCTAGGCCGCCGCAGGGCGGCGTCCGCCCCTGCCCTAACGGCGCATCAGAAAGCCTTCCAGATCGCGGCGCAGTTCGCCCAATCCATAGCGCGCGTCGCACAGGGCGTGATGCACGCACTCGCTGATCAGCGCCGGCGTCAGCACGTTCACCTCGCGCAGCGGCGGGAACGACAGGAACAGAGACAGCGACAGGCGCCGCTCCTCCTCGCCGTGCGCGCTCAACGAAGTCCCGGCCAGAGGCCAGGGCGAGCGTTCGAAGGGCAGCGAGCAGGCCAGCAACTCATAGATCTGGATCGCCAGCGCCTGCGCGTCGCCCTTGGCGTCCCAGCGCAGAAAAGGATTGTAGGCCGGAGTCGTCACGATCCGGTCCGCGCGGCAGGACTCCGGCACCGGATCGATCAGCACCAGCTTCTCGTTCTCCGTCACCAGGATGTTCTCCGGCTTCAAATCACCATGACAGGTCCAGCCCTTCGCCTGCAAACCCTCGAGAATGCCGCAGACGTCCACCAGCCAGCTCATCTTCACGCCTTCCAGCGAACGAATCCTCTCGCGCAAGGTCAGACCGCGGATCGCCTCCATCACCAGCACCGGCCTTCCGGCGGTCCAGATCACGTCGTGCAGGCGCGGCGTGCCGGCGCCGTCGGCCCGCACCAGCAGTTCGGCCTCCTTCACCAGCAACTCATCCACCTCGGCCGCGTCGAGCACTTCGGCGCGCGCGCCCAGCTCCGGATCGAGGAACAGCGCCTCGGCCGGCGTCTCGTCGGGGCTCACCGCGTGCGCGTCGCGCTCGGTGGTGATCTCCTCGAAGCGCGGCAGGAACTTGCCGCCGCCGCTCGTGTCGCCCACTTTGAGCGCCACTTGCCGGCCCTTGGCGTCCTCGGCCAAGTGCACCTGGGCGAAGGCGCCGCGACCGAGCAGGCCGGCGATTCTGTACGGGCCGATGCGCTGGCCGGTCTGGATCTGGATCATGGTCCGCAGGGGTTCGTCTCCTATCGGCTGCCGGAGCCCCGGACTGAAGTCCCGCGAAGCCGGCCGCGGCGGGCCTAGGGCTGCGCTGGACAAGTGCTTTCGTCCCGGCGCGAGTCATCGCGTCCGAGATCAAGGAGCCGGGTTCTGCGCCTATTGGTCAATAGGCGCGGGTTCCGGCGACGCCGAGATCGGGCGTGAGGGCCGCGTCCGGGGCGGAATGACTTGTTCAGCGCGGCCCTAGAATTGCCCTCCGTGCGCGTCACTGAACTTCCCGCCCTGAGCCAGGAGGCCCGCGAGCGCTTCCGCGCCGCCGGGCGCATCGCCAAGGCCGCGCGCGAACTGGCCGTCAGCCGCATCCAGCCCGGCGCGCGCCTGGAAGAGGTGCTGCTGGCCGTCGAGGACTACATCCGCTCCCAGGGCGGCGGCATCGCCTTCCCGGCTCAGTCCAGCCGCAACCACGTCGCCGCGCACTACTGCCCGCGGCCCGGAGACCCGCTCCGTTACGAGGCGGAAGACGTGGCGAAGGTGGACATCGGCGTGGAAATCGAGGGCTTCGTGGCCGATACCGCGCAGACCGTCTATCTCGGCAAGGATCCGCGCTATCACCAGATGGTGGCAGCGAGCGCCGCCGGACTGCAGGCGGCCATCGCCACGGCCGGACCGGGCGTCGCCATTCAGACCATCAGCGCGGCCATCGAGAAGGCCATTCTCGCGCACGGCTTCAAGCCGGTGTGGAATCTCACGGGCCACGGCGTCGGCCGCTGGACCGTGCACTGCGCGCCCGCGGTGCCGGCGCATCCGGATCCCGATCAGGACGACGTGCTGCGCCCCGGCATGGTCGTGGCCATCGAGCCCTTCGCCACCGACGGCAAGGGCCACGTGCACGAGACCGGCCGCAGCGAGATCTTCATGGTCGAGCGCGAGCCGCGCAAGATGAAGGACGTGGATCCCGCGGTGTGGGCGGCCATCGTCGCGATGAAGGGCCTGCCCTTCGCGCGCCGTTCGCTGGGCCCGCTGCCGCCGGCCGCCATCGAAACCAGCCTGGCGCGCCTGCTGCGCATCGGCTGCATCATGGAGTTCGCGCCGCTGGCCGATCCGGACCCGAAGGTGCGCATCGCGCAGACCGAGCACACCTTGCTCGTGACCGAGACCGGCGTCGAAGTCCTGACCGGCTGAGGCCGGACGCGCGGTCCGCGCTACCGCTTCACGCCGCTGCCGCGCCGCTCGGCGATGCGGCGCTCGGCGAAGCGGTCGGCGGCGCGCGCCGTGCTGATGCCCTCTTCGCGGCTGATGGCGAAAATCGTGCGCAGGTTGTCGCCGATCTTCTCCGCGTTGGCCAGCGAGCGCTTCTCGACGTAGCCACCGGGAATCAACTCGTCGTAGACGTTGATCAGGCCGCCGGCGTTCACCACGTAATCGGGCGCGTAGAGCACGCCGCGCTCGCGCAGCAGATCGCCGTGGCGATCTTCCAGCAGCTGGTTGTTGGCGGCGCCAACGATGGCTTTGCAGCGCAGATGCGGAATCGTCTCGTCGTTGAGCGATCCGCCCAGCGCGCAGGGCGCGAAGACGTCGGCGGCGGCTTTGTGAATCTCGGTCGGCCGCACCACGGTGCCGCCGGTGGCCTTGGCCACGCGCTCGGCGGACTCCTGCTTGATGTCGGCGACGAGGATGCGGCCGCCGGCCTTCGCGATGAGTTCCGCGTACACGCTGCCGACGGAGCCGGCGCCTTCGATGGCGACGGTGCGCCCCTTCACGTCCGGGCTGCCGAAGACTTCCTTCAAGGTCGCCTGCAGGCCGATGAAGCAACCCCAGGCGGTCTTGGGCGAGGGGTTGCCGGATTTTCCGGCCAGACCCGCGACGAAGCGCGTGCGCTTGGCCACGTGGCCCATGTCTTCGACCTTGGTGTTGACGTCCTCGGCGGTGATGTAGGTGCCCTCGAAGGACTGCACGAAGTCCCCCATCGCTTCGAAGAGCGCCGGCGTCTTGTCCTCGGGCTTGGCGAGGATCACGGACTTGCCGCCGCCCAGATCCAGGCCGGCGCAGGCCGCCTTGTAGGTCATGCCGCGCGCCAGGCGCAGCACGTCGGTCTTGGCCTCCTCCACGGAGCCGTAGGGCCACAGGCGCATGCCGCCCAGCGCCGGTCCGAGGACCGTGCTGTGCACCGCGATGATGGCGTGCAGGCCGCGGGAGGAATCCACGGCGCGGCGAACGCGCTCGTAACCCTCGACTTGGATGTCCGTGATCTCGAGCATGGGCAGGGATGCAAAGGGGCCTTCGGAGGGACAGCCGCGACGCGGCACTCGGGCTATTATCGCGGCGCGCTCGCAGCCTGGCGAATCCGTCATGTCCTCCTCCACCGATCCCGTCTTCTGCGCCTGCTGGACGACCGGTCCGGATCCGGCGGCGGACGGGGTCTATTTCACGGAAGCGGCGAGTTTCAGCAAGGATGAGGGAAAGGACGAACTGATTCCAGCCCTGTGGTGCTCCCCCTTTGGAGGAGCAGCGAGCGTGCCCCGGCACGCCCCCAAGTTCCTCGCCGAACTGGGGCTGCACGGCGAGCGCCTGCGGGCCCTGCCCGCCTGGCGGGACACTCTGCCCTCCGCCTGGTCCGCGCTGGACGGGCGCACGGTGGTGATCGCCCGCGGACGCGGTGATTTCCTGGCGCGCCACGCGCTATTGCGGCCCGGCCAGCGCGCGCCCACGGTGGTGGATCTCGAGAGCCTCGCCGCCTTCCTGCATCCGCAACGCGGCGGCGGATCGTTCGAGGAGCTGTTCACGCGCTGGTGCGGCCGGCCGCCCGCTGGCGAGGCGCGCGCCGCCGATTTGCGCCGCCTCTGCGAGGCGCTGGTGCGCGCGCACTTCGAGCGTTCCGCGCCGCTGCGCCGCCTGTTCGCGCGCGGGTTCGAAGACCTCCTCAGCGAAACCGGTCCCGAAGAGCAGGGCGCATGGGAGTGGCTGGAAGCCGTGCGGCGCCTGCTCGATCTGCCTTCGCGCTACGGCGGCGGCGAAGATCAGGATCTCTTCTTCAACGCGCCCGAGGACGGCGCCTTCACCGCCGACCTGGCCGAAGCGCCGCTCGACGCCGACCGCGTGCTGCGCGAACTCGAGCCGCGCTTCGCCGAGGACTATCGCCGCGATTTCGGCGGCCGGACGAAAACCGCCCTGCGCAGCGAAACGCCGGCGCCACTGCCCCCGGAGGCGCAGACGGTGCTGGCGCGCTACTTCGACCTGCTGCCGCGCCGCTTCTCCGGCGCGGGCGCCGGCGCGCCGGAGCGGCCCGGCCAGCGCGCGCTCGGCGCCGCCGTCGCGGACGCGCTCGGCGGCAATCAATTCCTGCTCGCCGACGCGCCGACGGGCACCGGCAAGACCCTCGCCTATCTCGGGCCGCTGCTGCTGTGGTGCGCGCACGCCAACGTGCGCGCCGCCGTGTCCACGTACACGCGCGCGCTGCAGGAGCAGGCCTTCTTCCGCGAGTTGCCGCGCGCGCTGGACCTGCTGCGCGAGGCCGGGCTGCCGGCCGAGCAGACGCCGCGCGTCGCGCTGATGAAGGGCCGCGCCAACTATCTGTGCGGGCGGGCGCTGGCCGACGTGGTGCCGGATTCCGGCGGCGCCTCGCCGATCGCGCGCGTCACCTGGATGCGCCTGGTGCTGTTCTGGGCCGAAGATTTCGCCGGGGACCTGGACGGCTTTCCGGTCGCGCCCGGACTGCCGCTGGATCACGCGCTGCGCGCCGGGCGCGCGGCGCAGGCCGTGGTGGAGAGCGTGCGCGCCCTGCCCGACTGCTGCCGCGGCCGCGCCGCCATGCACTGCGGCGCCGGCGTGCGCAGCCTGCGCGCCGAGCGCGCGCACCTGCTCGTGACGAATCACGCCTACGTGCTGTCGCAGCCGGACGAGATCGGCCACGTGGTCTTCGACGAGTGCGATCACCTGCACGAGGTGGCGCTGTCGGCGCGATCGTTTGACATCGAACTCGACGAGGTCGCCGAGCTGGCGGCCGAACTGCAGCGCGGACGCGGCAAGGACGCGGCGCCGCTGCCGCGGCTGGCCCGCCTGCTGCAGCGCCTCGCCCCGGGCGATCTGCCGCCGCGCCTGGCGGAAGCCGCGCAGGAAGCGGAGAAGTTCGCCGGCAGCCTCGACGCCGCCGTCGTCGAGCTCACGCGCGAGTGCCGCGCCTTCGAGGTCTTCCGCCGCGAAGCCCAGGCCGATCTCACCGAAGAAGAGCGCGCCTTCCTGCTGCACGAGTATCTCACGGGCGCGCGCGGCGAAGGCCTCGCCACCGCGCTGCACGCGCTGCGCGCGAGCGTGGACGGCCTGGACAGCGCGCTGCGCACCTGCGTCGAAGAATTGGGCGACGTGCCGCAGCGCGCGGCGGTGCGGCTGCGCTGGATGCTGCGCCGTCCGCTCGAGCCGCTCGCGCACTGGCGCGAGGGCCTGGCCCTGTGGATCGGCGGCGAGACCGAAGGCGCTGACTTCAGCGAGGACCTGCACTTCGAAATGGAATTCGCACAGCGCCGGCGCCCGCTGCTGGAGTTGAAATTCCTGCTGCCGCAGAAGTGGCTGGGCGAGGTCTACTTTCCGGCACTGGCCGGCGCGGCGCTGGTCTCCGCCACCACCTGCCTGCGCGGCGGCTTCCAGGCGATGAAGGGCTATCTCGGCCTCGACGTGCTCGAGAGCAGCACCGAGTTGCGCGCCGGCCGGCCGGTCGCCACGTTCCAGGGTCCGCCCACCTTCGATCCGCGCCACGCGCTGGTCTGCGTGCCGGAAGACGCGCCGCCCTTCTTCGCCTCTGGACCGGGCCACGAAGCCTGGCTGGAGTACGTCGAGCGGGTGATTCTCTTTTTGGCCGAGCGCACGCGCGGGCGCATGCTGGGCCTCTTCACCAATCGCGTCGTGCTGCAGCGCGTGGGCGAGCGGCTGGCGCCGCACTTCCGCGCGCTGGGGCTGCCTTTCTATTGGCAAGGCATGCCGGGCCTGCGCAAGGAAGAGATCATGCCGCTGTTCCGGCGGCAAACGGAAAGCGTGCTGCTCGGTCTCGACACCTTCTGGTATGGCGTGGATTTCCCGGGCGAAACCTGCGAGTACGTGGTGATTCCCAAACTGCCGTTCGGCCCGCTCGACCGCTACGCCTACGCGCAGATGGCGCGCATGGGCCGCGGGCCGCATCGCAACCAGATCTATCTGCCGCAGGCGCTGGCGATGTTCCGGCAGGGTTGCGGCCGCCTGTTGCGCAGCGAGACGGACCGCGGCGCGATTTTTCTGCTCGACCGGCGCGCGCTCGAGAAGCGCAACGCCGACTTCCTCGCCGAGCTGCCGCGCGGTCCGGAGGCGGGCCAGAAGCCGAATCTGCTGGTCGCGGACACGGGCGCCTGCCTGCGCGCCGCTTTCGCCCACATGACGCTGTTGTCGGATCTGGAGCGGCGCGGGCTCTCGCCTGACTTCGACAAGGCGGCGCCGGCGCGCGCCGCCGGCGACGAGTCCGACGAGATATCCTGACTCCATGGACTTGGTCGGGCGGGGCGCGCTGCGCCTGGGGGATTTCTTCCTGCAACTCGACGCCAACGCGGCGCCGGCAGAGCGGGATCTGGTGCTCGATCTGCGCCCGGCCGCGGCGCGCGTGCCGGAGTGGCTCGCGGCGGGCGCCCTGCTCGGCGTGCAGGCCCTCGCGCCGCTGTCGGACCTGCCGGAGCGCCGGCGCCGCGCGCTCGGTTTCCTCGGCGCCGGTCCCGGCTGCGCAATGGCGGCGCTGGCGGCTCTGCGCCTCGGCTTCGGCAAGGTGGATCTCGTCGCGCATCCGGAAGACGAGGAGCCCTTCCGCGCGCTGGCCGCGGCCAGCGGCACGAGCGGCGAATGGCGGCTGCACCGGCGCGTGGACGAGGTCGGCGACGGCGCCTTCCACCACTGGGTGCTGTGCGGCTGCGAAGGCCTGGCGCCGGCCTCGCTCGAGGCCTTCGGCGCCTTCGTGCGGCGCCTGCGCCCCGAAGGTCAGATGGTGCTCTTCGGCTTGCCCGTGGAATCCATCGAGGAAGTCTTCACGCGCGCTGCCGAACGCGGACTGTCGCTGCGCTCGCTGGGAGTGCGAGGAAAGCTCGCGGCGCTCGGCGGCTCGCTCGAGCACCGCAACACTTTCGTCTGATCCTCATTTCTGAGGTGCGCGGGCTTGCGCCTGCGCCGCGCGCAGCTGCTCGAGCCTCTCGCGGATGCGCGCTTCGAGGCCCTGCGCGGTGGGCTGGTAGAAGGTGCGGCCCGCGAGGGCGTCGGGCAGGCAGGTCATGCCGGTGACGGCGTCGGGGCGGTCGTGGGCGTATTGATAGCCGGCGCCCCAGCCCTTTTCCTTCATCAGAGCGGTGGCGGCGTTGCGCAGGTGCAGGGGCACCGGATGCGCGGTGCCGGTGCGCACCAGCGAGCGCGCTTCCTCGTAGGCCTTGTAGACGGCGTTCGATTTGGGCGCCAGAGCCAGATAGATCGCCAGCTCCGCCAGCGCAATTTCGCCCTCAGGCGTGCCGAGGAAGTGAAAGGCGTCGCGCGCGTCCATCGCCACGCGCAGCGCGCCGGGGTCGGCGAGGCCGACGTCCTCCGCCGCCATGCGCACGAGGCGGCGCGCCAGGAAGAGGCGGTCCTCCCCCGCCTCCAGCATGCGCACCAACCAGTACAGCGCGGCGTCGGGATCCGAGTTGCGCACGGATTTGTGCAGCGCGCTGATCAGGTCATAGTGCTGGTCGCCGGACTTGTCATAGAGCAGGGCGCGGCCGGCCAGCACCTGCTGCAGGGCCGCGTCGGGCAGCGGCTGCCGCAGGTCGCAGAGCCGCGCTGCGGCCTCCAGCGCCCCCAGCGCGCGGCGCGCGTCGCCGCTGGCCAGGCGCGCCAGCGCGAGCAGTTGCTCGTCCGTCGCCGTCAGTTCGCGGGCGCCGAGTCCGCGCTCGCGGTCGGCCAGCGCGCGGCGCAGCAGCGCGACCAGCTCGAGCTCTGACAGCGGCTGCAGGATGTGCACCGTGACGCGCGAGAGCAGCGGTCCGACGATCTCGAAAGACGGATTCTCGGTGGTGGCGCCGACCAGCACCACGTCGCCGCGCTCGACGAAGGGCAGGAAGGCGTCTTGCTGCGCCTTGTTGAAGCGATGAATCTCGTCCACGAAGAGCAAGGTCTTGCGCTGGGCGGTCGCGCGGAGGCGCCGGGCCTTCTCCATGGCCTCGCGCACCTCCTTGATGCCGGAGAGCACCGCCGAGAAGGGCACGAACTCCAGATCGGCGCGCGCGGCCAGCAGCTGCGCCAGCGTGGTCTTGCCGGTGCCGGGCGGGCCCCAGAACACCATCGAGCCGATCTCGCCGCCCTCGAACACGCGGCGCAGCGCGCCGTCCGGACCGACCAGCTGCGACTGCCCGACGATCTCCTCCAGCGCGCGCGGGCGCATGCGCTCGGCCAGCGGCGCATCGGCCCGCACCCGCTGCGCGCTGGCGGCGGACTCCGCCGGATTGTCAAAGAGGTTCTCGCTCACCGGTCTCCGCCGCGCGCGAAGAGTTCCCATCCGAGCACTGCCGCGGCCGTGGCCACGTTCAGCGACTCGACGCCGCGCGCCAGCGGCACCGCCACCGCGCGCGCGCAGAGCGCGGCAAGTTCGGCGGGCAGGCCGCGGCCCTCTTCGCCAAGGATCAGCAGCACCGGCGGGCTGCCCGAGTCGCGCCAGGCCGCGGCCGCGGTGCGCGCATCCGTGCCGGAGGCGTCGGCGGCCCAGGCTTCGGCGCAGCGCTCCCGCGCCGCGCGCGCGAGCGCGAGCAGATCGGCGCGCTCGGCGACGGCCAAGCGCAGGCAAGTGCCGCTCGCGCCGCGCACAGCGCGCGGATGCCACGGCGAGGCGCTGCCGGCGCCGGCGATGAAGCCTGCCGCGCCCAGGCCCGCGGCGACGCGAGCCAGCGCGCCGACGTTGCCAGGATCCTGCACTCCCGCCGCCGCGAGCAGCCAAGCTCCGGGTTGCAGCGCGGCGAGCATCGTCGCCGCGTCAAAGTCCGGCCGCTTCGCCCAACCGATCAGATCGGCGGGACTGTCCAGGTCGCCGGCTTCGCGCAAGAGCGCGGGCGCGCAGGGCAGCACCTCGGCGCCGGCCGCCGCCGCGCGCGCAGCCAGAGCCGCAAGATCCGGATCGGTCAGAAGCGCATCCTCCGCCGCGAGAAGCCACTGCAGCGCCAAGCCGGCGTCGAGCGCCTCGGCCACCACCCGCCGCCCCTCGAGCAGCAGGTGCTCGCGATCTCGTCCCGCGCGCAGGGCCCGCACGGCCTTGAGGCGCGGGTTCTGGGAGGATCCCACGGGCTCGAATCGCGGCATTGCGGCATTCTAGTCGCAGGAGCGCTCACCATCGGCGGCGGCATCCGCCCTCCGCGCGGTAGCCTTGCGCGAGTGAGCGAGGCAGAAGCCCCTTCCGCCCTGGTTCTGCGCGTGGATGCGCGGCAGTGCGAGTTGCGCCTGGCCGACGGCACGATTCGCACTGCGCCCTGGCGCAGCCGCGTGTTCGACCAGCGCGGCGACGACCGCGTGCCGCTGGCCGTCGGCGACCGCGTGCTGCTGGAATCCGGCGCCGACGATCTCGCCGTGGCGGAAGTGCTGCCGCGCCGCAACCTCTTCTGCCGGCGCGGCAGCGGCGAGGACAAGGACGAGCGCCAGCTGCTGGCCGCGAACGTGGATCAGGTGCTGGTCGTGAGTTCGCTGGCGGAGCCGCCCTTCTCCTCCATCGCCGCCGACCGCATCCTGGTTGCCTGCTCCTTCGCTGACATTCCTGCGCGGGTGGTGCTGAACAAAGTGGACCTGGGCGCACCGGAGCAGCTCGCCGCGATCCGCGCGAGCTACTCGGCGGCCGGCATTCCGGTGCACGCGACTTCCGCGCTGCGCGGCGACGGCATGGACGAGCTGCGCGCGGCGATCGCCAGCCGCGTCAGCGTGTTCTACGGGCTCAGCGGCGTCGGCAAGTCCACGCTGCTGAACGCGCTGGCGCCGGGGCTGCAGTTGGCGACGCGCGAAGCCAGCGCCGCGCTCGGATCCGGCCGCCACACCACCAGCAATTCGCAGCTCTACCTGCTGCCCGGCGGCGGCGCGATCATCGACACGCCCGGCGTGCGCAAGTTCCGGCCCTACGGATTGCCGCCGTCGGAGCTGCCGCTGCACTTTCCCGAGATGCGCGCGATCGAGGCGCGCTGCCGCTTCGCCGACTGCAGCCATCGCACTGAGCCGGGCTGCGGCCTCCGCTTGGCCGTGAGCCAGGGCCGCGTGCCGGAGTCGCGCTTCCGCTCCTATCTGGAAATCCTCGCCGAACTGGAAGGCATTCACGGCGGCACCGGCGGCGAGATTCCGCCCGGGCCCGATCACAAGACGCGCCGCTGACCGGCCGCGGCGGTCGCGCGCCTTCAGATGGCCGCGGACTCGCCGGCCAGCTGCACCAGGCGCTCGATGGTCTCGCCGAGCAGCGCGTCCGGCGTGCTGGCGCCGGCGGAAAAGGCGACGCGCAGCGGCCGCTGCGCCGGCAGCCAGCCGGACTCTCTGACAATTTTCCCGCTGGCGCGCTCGCGGTGCGTGATGAATCCGGCCTCGAGGCATTCGGGGCCCTCGATGTGGTGCGAGCGCACGCCGGCGGCGTCGCCGACGCGGGCCAGGTTCTTGGTGTTGGAGGAGTCGTACCCGCCGACGACCAGATAGAGATCGGGCCGCGTGTCGGCGACCGCCTGCGCGGCATCCTGATTGTCCTGGGTGGCGCGGCAGATGGTGTCGAAGTCGCGGAAGCTGATCTCGACGCCGGCCGCGCCGTCGCGGCGCGTGACCGCCGCCAGCAGCCGGTCGCCGATCGCGCGCGACTCGCTGGCCAGCATGGTCGTCTGGTTGATCAGCCCGACCCGCCGCAGATGCCGCGCCGGGTCGAAGCCCGGCGAGAAGGCGCGCGACGGCAGCGCGGCGCGCAGCGCCGCGACGTCCGCGCCGCCTTCGATCAGCCGCGCCAGCACCTCGGCCTGGGCCAGCGAGTAGACCACGAGATACTCCCCCCCCTCGTGCGCGATCAGCGAGCAGGTGGCCTCGGTCTCCTCGTGGCCGACGGTGCCGTGGATCACCGTCGTGAAGCCGTCCTTCACGTACTTGAGCGTGCGCTTGTGCGGCTTGATGACCCAAGGGCAGGTCGTGTCCACGATGGTCGCGCCGCGCGCCTCCAGGTGCTGCAAGTCTTCGACCAGCGCGCTGAAGGCCGGCACGATCACGACGTCCGCCGCGCTGAGACGGTCCCAGGCGCCCGCTTCGGCGTGCTCGCCGCGCAGGAAGCGCACGCCCTTCTGGCGCAGATCCTGGTTGACGCGCGGATTGTGAATGATGGAGGAAATCAGCCACAGAGGCCGGCCGGCGTGCTGCTTGCGCGCGTCCTCGACCAGCGCCAGCGCGCGGTCCACGCCCCAGCAGAAGCCGAAGGAGCGCGGCAGCACGATCTCGACGGAGCCGAAGCGCAGCGCGCCCTCTTGGCGCAGGCGCTCGACCAGCGGGCTGCGCCAGGTCAGGCGCACCTCGGTGGCGTCGAACTGGCTCATGCGCGGGCCGGCTCCGGCGCTGCGACGGGCAATGTCAAAGGACGCAGCGCTCCCACCAGATACGTGGAGCCCGTGATCAGCAGCGCCTGCGGACCGGCGGGGAACGCGGGCGCCTCCAGCGCCTGGGCGCCGAAGGCGCGCGCCAGCACGCGCGGATCCGCGCCGCGCGGATGGTCGCCGGCGGGGCAGGTCCACCAGCGCTCGCCGGGGGGGGGAGGACCGAGCGCCGCGGCGAGTTGCGCCGGATCCTTCTCCTCGCGCAGCGCCAGCAGCACGCCGCGCGCGGCGGCGTCGGGATGCGCGGCGCGGAAGGCGGCGAGCAGCGCGCGCAGCGAGTTTGCCGTGTGCGCCAGATCGAGAATCGCGAGGCGGCCGTCGGGCAGGAGCCGGGGCTCCCAGCGGCCGGCGATCTGCAACTCCCGCGCGCTCAGCTGGTGCAAAGCCGCCGCGCCGCGCGCCAGCGGCTCGGGCAGCGCCGCGAGCATCGCCGCAGCCAGCGCGCCCAAACGCCGCACGTGCGGCAGCGGATGCGCGCGCAGTCCGGGCGGCACCGCCGCGGCGCCCTCAGGCGCGGCGCAGAGCGGCTGGCCCAGCGCCGCGGCGCGCGCTTCGAGCACGCGCAGCGCCTCCGCCGGGAGTCCGTCGCCGCGCCACAGCGCGCTCCCCTTCTTGAAGATGCCGGCCTTCTCGCCCGCGATCGCGGTGAGCGTGTGCCCCAGCACCTCGCAGTGCTCGAGCTCGAGGGAAGTCACGGCGGCGGCGGCGGGCTGCACCACGTTGGTGGAGTCCGCGCGGCCGCCCAGGCCCACCTCGATCACCCCCACCTCCACGCGCGCCGCGCGCAGCGCGACGAACGCGGTGGCGGTCATCAGGTCGAAGAAAGTCTCTTCGCCGCTGCTCGCGGCCAGCACGGAGGCAATGGCGTCGGCCAGCGCCTCGTCCGGCAGCTCCTCGCCGGCCACGAGGATGCGCTCGCGCCAATCCTGCAGATGCGGCGAGGTGTAGAGGCCGGTCCGGCGGCCGGAAGCGCGCAGCCCGCGCTCGAGGAGGTGGCAGAGCGTGCCCTTGCCCTTCGATCCGCCCACGTGCAGGCTGACGAAGGAGCGCTCCGGGTGGCCCAGCCGCTCCATGAGGCCCTCCATGCCCTCCAGCGACAGGCGGGAAACCCGCGGCCGCGCGCAACGCTCGTAGTCGGTGCGGCGAATCATCTCGCTCCACAAGGACTGGAGCCTGTAATTCATCGGATCAAGGCTGGAGAGGTTCGTGACGGGAGCCGATGCTGAAGGGTAGCCTTTCGCAGCTTCCTTGAGGAAACGCATGCATCCCGGCATCTCCTGGTCTCCCGCCGACTTCGGCGACCTCGGCCTGCGCCACGAGGTGGACGTGTTCGTCTACCGCTTCGGCTCTGGCGGCCCGGAGTACCTGCTGCTGCGGCCCGAGCCGCGCCACGAGAGGTCGTGGCAGCCGGTGACCGGTTGCGTCGAGTGGCACGAGGACCTGCGCGGCGCCGCCCTGCGCCGGGTGCGCCTGGAGGTGGGCCTCGACTATCCCTCGGACCTGCTGGCGCCGGCTCCAGGACTTCTGGAGGAAGTGGGCGACCTGCGCCTGGTGCACTGGCCCTTCGGCTTCCAGATCGCGCCCGCCGAAGCCGGCCCGCGCCTGCGCGGCCGCTTCATCGCGTGGCAGTGGAGCGCCTTCGGACCGGCGCTCGAGTCGCTGCAGAGCGGCGCGCATCGGCGCAATCTGCTGCAGCTGCATCTGCGGCTCGCGGCTTAGTCCGCCGCCTAGTCCGCCGGTTCCTTGCGCCGCGCGAGGCGCCGCACCGTGGCCTGGATGCGCTGGTGCAGCTTGAGGTCCACGGCGGGGTGGCCCTGCA
Source organism: uncultured Planctomycetales bacterium (assembly GCA_964453755.1). Taxonomy (GTDB): domain Bacteria; phylum Planctomycetota; class UBA1135; order UBA1135; family UBA1135; genus JAQBVK01. Next base: position 3,012 of record CAYVPL010000019.1, on the reverse strand, counting down.
CGATCTGTCCGGGCGCGACGTCGCCGCCCACCACCGCCGCGCCGCCGATCGTCGCGCCGGCGCCGATCTTGAGGTGGCCGCTCACGCCGGCCTTGCCGCCCAGCACCGCGCCGTCGCCGATCTCGACGCCGCCGGCGATGCCAGCCTGGCCGCACAGCACCACCGCGCGGCCGATGCGGCAGTTGTGCCCGACCTGCACCTGATTGTCAAAGATGCAGCCGTCGCCGACGGTGGTCGGCCGGAAGGTGCCGCCGTCGATGCAGGTGCCGGCGCCGATCTCCACCTCGTCGCCGATCACGACCCCGCCGGTCTGCGGCATGTGCAGATGGCGCCGGCCATTCCACGCGTACCCGAAGCCGGGCGCGCCGATCACGGCGTTGGCCTGCACGGCGCAGCGCTTGCCGATCTGCACGCGCGGGTAGATCACCGCGCCCGGCCCGATCACGCTGCGCTCGCCGATCACGCTGCCCTCGCCGACGCTCACCCGCTCGGTCAGCACCACGCCGGCGCCCAGGCGCGCTCCGGCCCGCACCACGCAGCCCGGACCCACTTGACAAGCCACGCCCAACTCCGCGGTCTCGTCCACCGTGGCCTGCGGATGGATGCGCGTCGGCCCGCGCGGCGGCACGGACGGCGGTTCGCCGCGCGGATCCAGTCCGGCGAAATGCCGCGCGAGCATGGTGGCGGCGAGCGCGGGTTGCGCCACGCGCACGCAGGGGCGGCCGGCGGCCTCGGCGCCGGCATCGAGCAGCAAGAGGCCGGCGCGGCAGGCGGCCAGATTGGCGAAGTCTGACTGGCTGGGCCCGCGCCCGCCGAGGCCCGGCTTGGCCACGAAGAAGGCCACGTCATCCGGCCCGGCGTCGCGCAGGTCGAGGAGCGCGCGCAGCGGCCGGCCGGGATCGCCCTCCAGGCTGCCGCCGACCAGCGCGGCGATCTCCGAAGCTGTGAGAGGAAGCATGCTGCGCCAACTCTTAGTATAGGCGGGATGCCGACGACATCCGCAGCGCCGGTGATCGCGCTCAGCGTCGAGTTGCTGGACGCGCCGGCCTATCCCGGCCGCCGCCGCTATCAGCTCTTCGGCGATTACGTCGGCGCGCTGCGCGCCGCCGGCGCCGCCGCCTTCCTGATTCCCGCCGACGCCACCGCCGAGGAGACGGCGCTCCTGCTGCAGCGCTGCGACGGCCTGCTTCTCACCGGCGGCGACGATCCGGATCTGCGCCTGCTCGGCGGACCGCCTCCCCCCCCCGAGTGCAAGATCCTGCCGCCGGCCCAGCAGGCCATGAATCTCACGGTGCTCGAACAGGCGCTGCGCGCCGATCTGCCGGTTCTGGGCGTCTGCCTCGGCATGCAGATGCTCGGCCTCGCGCACGGCGCGCCTTACGTCCAGCATCTGCCCACCGCCGCCGCGCACGGCGGCGGCGCCTTTCACCGGGTCCGCCTCGACCCGGGGTCGCGGCTGGCCGCGCTGACCGGCGCGCCGGAATTGGAGGTGGCTTCCTTCCACCACCAGGCCCTCGGCGGAGTGGCCGCGGGCCTGAGCGCTGCCGGCTGGGCCGAGGACGGCGTGCTCGAAGCCGTGGAGCTGCCGGAGCGCCGCTTCGCGCTGGGCGTGCAGTGGCATCCGGAACGCGTGGCCGACACTCCTGCCAGCCGCGGCCTCTTCGCCGGTTTCGTCGGCGCGGCGCGCGACTATCGTGGAGGAAGATGAAAGACCGGCGCGCCGAATTGGCCAACCAGCAAGCAGCGACCGCGGCGATCCTGCGCCGGCGCCTGATCCTGATCGGCGTCAGCGCGGCCTTTCTGGCGGCGGTCCTGATCTTCCTGCAGCAGAAGAAGACCGCAGGCGGCGGGCCGGTGGTGGCGGACCGCACCGTCGAGCAGGCCCAACTCGCGCTGCCGGAATTGGACCAGAGCCTGCTCGCGCAAGTGCGCGACGCAACCCTGGCCGAGCAAGTGGCGCTCGAACCCGAGCCCTTCTCTCACGTCGTCAAGTTCGCGCAAGCGCTGCTGCCCTCCTTGCTGCAGCGCCTCGGCGAGCCGGCCTTTCCCTTCGACGCCGACCCCGCGGGCGCCGGCGCCTTGCGCGGCCAGCCCTTCCGCATGCGCGGCCTGCTGCTCGAAGGCGAGTTGCTGGCGCGCACCGAGGATTCGCCGCCGGAGTACTGGACGGTGGTGCGCACCGACGACGGCCGCGAATTCCTGCACGTCTCGGTGATGCAGCCGGAATATCCCTTCGTCAAGGGCGACTACGTCCTGGCGGACGGCTACTTCTACAAGCGCCACTCGCGGCTGGTCGCCGGCGAGCGCAAGTCGCTGCCGCTCTTCGTCGGCCGCGAATTGCTGATGTCCGTCAAGAAGGCCGAGCCGGCGACGGCGCCCGATCCGCTGCTGCTCGCGCAGGTCGAAGACCCGCACATCACGGAAGACTTGCCGGTGGACGCGGCGGCCATGTGGCATCTGGCGAACGTGGCGCGCACTCTGCGCGAGCAGCCCGAGGAACTCGAGCGCGCCTTCGCCCAGGCGCCCTGGCTCGACGTGCCGCTGCTGGCCGCGCTGAACGACACGCCCGAAGCCTTCCGCGGCGCGCCGATGCGCGTCGGCGGCATCCTCAGCCGCGGCGACACATGGCCCGCCGACGAAAACCCGCTGCGCGAGACGGCCTTCTCCGAGGCCTGGATCGCGAATTCCACCTTCGGCGACATCCGCGTCATGCTGCGCACGCCGGGCCGCTTCGACTTCAACCAGGTGCAAGGCACCTGGGAATTCCGCGGCTGGTTCCAGCAGATGTGGGCTTACGAAGCCTCGAAAGGCGACCGCTACCGCGTGCCGGTCTTCGTCTTCGCCGACGCGCGCCCGCTGGTCGGCAAGACGCCGGAGATGGTGGGACAGATGACCACCGTGCTGCTCGTCGTCGGCGGCGTGATGGCCGCGCTGCTCGTCGTGCCGGTGCTGCGCGAGCGCGCGCGCGCCGCCGCCACCGAGAAGCAGATCCTCGAGCGGCGGCGAAAGCTC
>CAYVPL010000018.1:0-20403 GCA_964453755.1 uncultured Planctomycetales bacterium | reverse complement strand
GGCATGCAGATGCGCGAGCACGCCCACCAGACCGGCATGTAGGTGAACCCGACGACCTCCCTCCTGCAGCGGCGCGCGCCGCTGGCCTCGACCGCCGAGCAACTGCGCCTGCTGAATGCCGTGCCGCTGGCGCAGGCGGGCGCCGACGCCGATTTCGCCGCGCGCGCCGGCGCCGGCCTGGCGCCGGCGCAGTTGGACGTCTTCCAGGTCAACCTCGGCAAGCTCTGCAACATGACTTGCCGCCACTGTCACGTGGACGCCGGCCCCGACCGCACCGACGCCATGATGAGCGACGAGACCGCCGATCTCACGATCGCGGCGCTCCAGCGCTCGAGCGCGCGCATCCTCGACCTCACCGGCGGCGCGCCGGAGCTGCATCCGCGCTTTCGCGACTTCGTCAGCGCGGGCGTCGCCGCCGGCAAGCAGGTGATGGACCGCTGCAATCTCACGGTCTTGCTGCTGCCGCGCAGCGCCGGCCTGATCGAGTGGTTCGCCGAGATGGGGGTGGAGGTCGTCGCCTCGCTGCCGCACTACCGCCGCCCCAACACCGACGCCCAGCGCGGCGACGGCGTCTTCGAGCGCTCCCTCGAGGCCCTGCGGCTCCTCAACGCCGCCGGCTACGGCCAGGGCGACCCGCGCCGCCGTCTGACATTGGTCTCCAATCCAGCCGGCGCCTTCCTGCAGTCCTCGCAAGCCAGCCTCGAGCGCGAGTGGAAGGAAGCCCTGCAGCGCAACTTCGGCCTGCGCTTCGACCGCCTCTTCGCCCTCAACAACATGCCGATCTCGCGCTTCCTCGAGTGGCTCGAGGCCAGCGGCAATCTGCAGGCCTACATGGAGCGCCTCGTCGCCGCCTTCAATCCCGGCGCAGTCGCCGGGCTGATGTGCCGCAACACGCTCTCCGTCGGCTGGGACGGACGCCTCTACGACTGCGACTTTAACCAGATGCTCGATCTGGAAATCGCACTGCCTAAAGGCTCGCACGTGCGCGACTTCGACGAATCCGCCTGGCTGCGCCGCTCGATCGTCACCGCGCGCCATTGCTTCGGCTGCACTGCCGGCGGCGGCAGCTCCTGCGGCGGCCAGACCGCCTGAGTCGCTAACCGCCGAGCTCGGCGGGCGTCGCGCCTTCGATCGGCAGATACTCGCCGGGAATGCGCCAGACCTGGGGCGCCGCCGCGGCGATTTGCGCCGCCCGCGCGGCGTCGGCGCGGATCTGCTCGCTCAGTTCGGCGCGGCCCGCAAAGGCGCGTTCCTCGCGCAGCTTCTCCAGGAAGAAGACCTCCAGATCCTTCCCGTACAGCTCCGCTGGCCCGTCCAGCAGGTGCACCTCCACCTGCCGCTGCGTTCCGGCGAAGGTCGGCCGCCGCCCGATGTTGACCACCGCGGGCCGCAGCTTCGCGTCGAAGCGCGCGAGGGCCGCGTACACGCCTTCGGGCGGATGCAATTCGTGATGCAGATCCAAATTCGCCGTCGGAAAGCCCAAGCCGGTGCCGCGCCCGCCGCCGCGCACCACCGTGCCCAGCACGCTGACCGGCCGCCCGAGCATGCGCGCAGCGGAGCGCAGATCGCCCAGAGACACCGCCTCGCGCACCGCCGTGGAAGAAACCGCGCGCCCGCCGAGGCGCAGCGGCGGCACCTCGGTGATGGCGAAGCCCAGCGCGCGCGCCAGCGGCGCCAGCGACTCCGGATTGCCGCCGCGGTCGCGCCCGAACTTCGAATCGAAGCCGAAGACCAGTTCGCGCAGGCCCAGGCCTTCGATCAGGATCCGTCTGACAAATTGCTCCGCGGACAGCTCGCGCAACTCTTCGGTGAACTCGAGCACCAGCGTGGTGGCGATGCCGGCGCGCTCGAAGAGCAGGAGCCGGTGCTCCAGGCTGGTCACCGCCGGCGGCGCGTGCCCGAGCAGCAACTCCTTGGGATGCCCCGTGAAGGTCACCATCGCCGGCTGCGCGCCCAACGCCTGCGCCCGCTCGACCACCTTGCGCAGCACCACGAAATGCCCGAGGTGCACGCCGTCGAAGACGCCGACCGTCGCGGCGCAGCCCGCGGCGCGCCCGGGATCGGGCAGAGCCTCGAGGCCGCTAAGAACGCGCAACGCTCTGCCGATAGCGCTCGACCAGCTCTTCCAGGGCCGCGCGATTGCGCTGCCGGTCGGTCGGCGTCATGCGGTCCACGAAGAGCACGCCGTCGAGGTGGTCGAACTCGTGCAGGAAGATGCGCGCGTTCCAATCCTCCAACTCCAGGCGGCAGGGCTGGCCGCGCAGATCCTGCGCCTCGACCGTCACGCTGACCGGCCGCAGGACCTGGCCCCAGATCTCCGGGAAGGACAGGCAGCCCTCCTTGCCGGCCACCGTCTCTCGCGCCTTCGCGACGATGCGCGGATTGCAGAGCACCATTTCCTGCGCCGGATCGGCGTTCTGGCCGGTGGGGTTGTAGACCAGGAGCCGCCGGTTGATGCCCACCTGCGGCGCCGCCAGACCGACCCCTTCGGTCCGGTACATGGTCTCGAACATCGCGCGCGCGGTGGCCGCCAACTCCGCGTCGAAGACCTCGACGGGGGCGTTCTTGGCGCGCAAGCGCGGATCCGGGTAGAGGACGACGTCCATGTCGGCGCGACTAACCTAATAGGATCAGGATAGCCGGACCTCCCGTCCGGCACCCGGGTCCGCAAGCCGCCATGAACCTCCAGAAGCACCTCGAACGGGCCGAAGCCGCCCTCCAGTCCGGCAAGGCCGACTTCGCCGCCGAGCTCTGTGACCAAGTGCTGGACTTTGCCCCGGGCGATCAGAAGGCCTCGGAACTACTGGCCCGATCCATTCTGGCGCTCAGCGAGAAGTCCACGCTGCTGACGCGCCTGGGCGCGGCCGGAGGAGGCTTGGCCGCCAAGTTCAGCCGCCTCACCCGCAACCCGGACGGCGAGGCCCGCCAACTGCGCCGCGCCTTCCTGAAGGATCCGGGGGACATCAAGAAGGGCCTCGCCTGGGGCGACGCCCTGGAGCGCGCCGGCTACGCCGGGGCCGCTTTGGGGGCTTTCGGCGGCCTGTCCGGCCGCAGCGGCGAAGCGGCCAAGCGGGCCGGCGCCCTGGCCGCCGCCCAGGGCAGCGTGGACGAGGCTCTGGGCTACTACGAGAAGGCCCTGGCCGCCAATCCGCGTGACACCGAGGCCATGCGGGCCCGCAAGAATCTGGCCGCCGAGCAGGCCCTGCGCTCGCCGAAGAGCGGCAAGAGCGGGGGCAGCGCGCTGGACACCGAGGCCTTCCTGCGCGCCGCCCGCGGCGAGCCGGACGACGCCCCGCCCGGCCCTGGACAAGCCAAGCGGAATCCTTAGAATAGTCGGCCCGATTCGCGAAATCGGCCGCCAGTCTGACCTCAGGATCCATGCCGAACACTCCCACCGCCAAAGCCGAGCTGCGCAAGAGCCTCAAGCGCAACGAGCGCAACCGCAGCCGCCGGTCGGCCATGCGCACCTGGATCAAGAAGACCCTGCAAGCGGTCGAGGAGAAAAACCTCACCGAGGCCGAGCGCAACCTGCAGATGGCCAGCCAGTTGATTGACAAGAACGTCAAGTGGAAGCAGATGCACGCCAACACGGCGGCGCGCAAGAAGTCGCATCTGGCGCGCACGGTGAAGCGCCTGAAGCCGGCCTAGACCGCTTCGGTTTCTACTTTTCGCCCAGGCTGGCTCCCAGCACCTTGTCGTAGCGGTAGTAGACCTCCAGCATGAGGGCGCAGAGCGCCGTGCTGTAGACGCGTCCGCCGTCCTCGCCCCAGGCGTCGGCCGGATCCCAGGAGCCGAAGAAGTTGTCCCGCGGGTTTTCGCGCCGCTGCGCGGGCAGCAGCGCCTGGCCGAGCGCGCGCTCCCATTCCTTCCAGGCGGCGCCGCCCCACTGATTCAGCGCGTAGGTGGCGTAGTACCAGTAGTAGAGGTCGAGGCCGCCGCTTTCGTCCCAGCGCGGCGGTTGGGCGCGCAGGAGGGCCACCTGGCGAGCCAGTTGAGCGTGCTGCGGATGGTCTTCCCAGCGGCGCAGTTGCGCGGCGTCGCTCATGAAGATGCGGCACAGCAAGGTGACGGCCGTGAGCGACTCGGACTTTCCGGCCGGGAATTTGTCCATCAGGTGCACCGGGCGCGAGGGCAGGGAGCCGGGACCGCCGCCGCCGTCGCCCCAGGCGTAGCCGGTGCGGCCGCTGCCGCCGTCCGTCATGGTGTCAAACCAGGCGGCGGCGCCGTCGAAGCAGCTTTTGTCAATCGGAATGCCGGAGGCCTGCGCCGACTTGAGGGCGAAAATCATCCAGCCGGTGATGGACGTGTCGTTGTCGCCGTTCGGCTCGAGCGCGTATCGCCACGCGCCGTAAGGATTGCGCGCGCTCACGAGCAGACGCACCGCCTTCTCGACGTGCGGGCGCAGCGCCGGCGAGCGGCCGCCGAGGCGGTAGGCCTCGGCCAGAGCGAGCGTGGCGATGGCCTGGTTGTAGAGCGTGGGATTGCCGACCTCGTCGCCGAAGAGGCCGTCCGCGCGCTGCACCGAGCGCAGCCAGAGCACGGCGCGCGCGACGGTTTCGCTGTGCCGGCCCTCGTTCGTGGTGCTGCCGTCGCCGAGGAATGCCAGCAGCGCCAGACCCGTGAGGCCGACGTCCACCACCGGATTGCCCTTGCCGGTGGACGCAGGCTGCTCGCGCCAGCGATCTTCGAGCATGAACTCGTCGGCATCCCAGTAGCCTTCGCGGGACTGGTGGATGGCCAGCCAGGTGAGCGCATCCTGCAGCGCCTGCTCGGTGGCGGCGGGCGCGCCGCGCGGGCGGCCGCCCGGAGGCCCGCCGTGATTGCCTCCCGCGTTGCCGCCGAGGCCGACGACGCCGGAATCGCCGTCTCCCACGAAGGGCGAGTCGGCGCGCTCGTTCGGGTCGCCTTCGTCGGTTGTCGCGACCGGATCGGCCTCGGTCAGATCCTGGGTGGACACCTCGGGCTGGATCTCCTCCGGCATCGGTTCCGGCGGCACTTCCGGCGGCTCGGACTTGTCAATCGGCGGCGGCGGGGGCGCCGCCTGCACCAGCAGCACGGGCGCGGGGTCGTCCTTGCGCTGCAGCAGCATGAGGCTGGCCAGCACGAAGCCGATCATCACGTGCACCAGCAGCGAGGCCAGCAGGTAGGGAGCGCGCCGCAGCTGCTCCGCGAGAACTTGTTCCAAGGAGCCATGTTGCATGACTCCTGAAGAACGCCGGCCGCCGTCCGCGGTTCGGCAAAAAGAAAAGGCCCGGGACCTTGCGGGCCCGGGCCTTTTGTCAGATCGAGGAACTAGCGCGCGCCCAGCACCTTGGCGTAGCGGTAGTAGACCTCGAGGATCAGCGCGCAGGTCGCGGTGCTGTACACGCGGCCGCCGTCTTCGCCCCAGGCGTCGGCCGGGTCCCAGGAGCCGTAGAAGTTGTCCTTCTTGTCGGGCGTGTCGCGGCGCTGATTCGGGACCAGCGCGGTGCCGATGGCCTTCTCCCAGTTTTTCCAGTGCTGCTCGCCCCACTGGTTCATCGCGAAGGTCGCGTAGTACCAGTAGTAGATGTCAATCGAGCCGTCGCTGTCCCATTTCGGCAGCTTCGACGCGATCAGGTCGGCGTTCTTCTTCAGCACCGCGTAGTTCGGGTGGTCCTTCCACTGCTTGACCTTGCTGGTGTCGGTCATGAAGATCCGGCACAGCAGGGCCACGGCGGTGAGCGACTCCGACTTGTCGGCCGGGAACTTGTCCATCATGTGAACCGGGCGCGAGGGCAGGGAGCCGGGCCCGCCGCCGCCATCGCCCCAGGCGTAGCCGACGCGGCCCGAGTTCTTGTCTTCCATGGCGTCGAACCAGGTGAGCGCGCCGTCGTAGGCGCCCTTGTCCACCGGGATCTTGCAGTCCTCGGCGGTCTTCAGCGCGAAGATCATCCAGCCCGTGATGGACGTGTCGTTGTCGCCGTTCGGCTCGAGCTGGTAGCGCCACGCGCCGTAGTTGTTGCGCGCGTTCAAGATCACGGCCACCGCCTTCTTCAGCGGGGCGGTGAGCGTCGGCGGCTTGTTGGCGAAGTAGCAGGCCTCGCCCAGCGCCATGGTGGCGATGGCGTGGTTGTAGAGCGTCGGGTTGCCGACTTCGTCGCCGAAGAGGCCGTCGTCGCGCTGCACTTCCTTCAGCCAGGTGATGCCCTTCGCGACGGTCTCGCGGTAGGGGCCGGCGGCCAGCGTGTTGCCGTTGCCGGTGAAGGCCAGGATGGCGAGGCCGGTGAGGCCGACGTCCACCACCGGATTGCCCTTGCCGTCGGACGCCGGTTGGCTCGGGTATTTGTCATAGGCCATGAACTCGTCGGCGTCCCAGAAGCCGGCGGGAGCCTGGTGGTCGTAGAGCCACTTGAGCGCGTCGGCCACGGCCTGCTCGGTCGGGTTGCCGCCGCGCTTGCCGCCGCGTCCGCCGCGTCCGCCGTACTTGCCGCCCGCGCCGCCGCCCAGACCGACGGCGTTGTTCCAGCCCGAGTTGCTCTCGAAGGGGGCGTCGGCGTTGGCGTCCGGATCGCCGGTTTCTTCCAGCATCTCCTGCTCGGTGGTCTCCTCGATCACCGCTTCCTCGATGATGGGCTCTTCCACCACTTCCTCTTCCGGCGGGGGCGGCGGCGGCTCCTCTTCCTCGATCACTTCCGGCGGCGGCGGCGGCGGCGCGGCGATGATCGTCGGCACCTCCTGCTTGTCGCGGGTCAGGAGCATCATGCTGGCCAGAATGAAGCCGATGATCACGTGGATCAGGGCCGAGGCCAGCAGGTACGGCGCCCGGCGCAGCTGCTCGGCCAGGACGTCGTTGAAGGTGGCCTGGTGCTCCCACGGCCGGTAGGCGTGGTAATCGATGGGCTGGTTGGTGTCCGACATGGGCTCTGATGGGCAACGCCGGACCGGCTGGGCGGTTCAACCACCGCGGCCGAAATCGGGCTTGCCGGGGAAGATTCTAGCCGCCTTTCCGGCGGCGGGGCCGGCCTAGAACTCGGTCTCCTCGACGGCCTTGCGGCTCAGGCCGGGCACCGAACTCATGAAAGTCTCGAGTTCGTCCGGGAACCAGACGTAGGAGGTCCGGTTCAGTTCGCTGATGGCCTCGTTCACGATCAGGTTGTAGCGATCGCGCCGAATGGCCATGGTGATCGGCACCTGGGCCTCCTCGAAGCCGATGTCCCGGGCCGGCAGCACCTGCGCCAGGTAGACGAACTGCGCGCCGAGGCCGGGAATGGGGTCAATCTCGCTGACCGAGCCTTCCACCGCCCCGCTCAGGAATTCCTGGAGGTCCGGGCGCAGGTTCTTGAGGCCGGGATCGCCCTGATCCTGCAGGCTGGAGTTGGCCGCCGCCGAGGCCTGCTCCAGGGTGGCGGTTTTCGCCTTCAACTGGGCGGCCATGGTCCGGGCCCGCTCCAGGCCGCTGCCGCGGTCGTCGTCGAAGAATTGGAGGGTCGTCCACACAAGAGATTTCTCTTGTTTCCAGCGCTCAGGCTCCTTGGCGTAGGCCTCCTTGACCTCGGCCGGGGTGATGGTGATCGAGTTGCGCTTGCCCTCGAGAGGCGAGGGTTGGTCCCCGGTGACGATGCTGCGCCAGGTCAGGCGGATCAGGTCGGCTTCCAGCGCCTGCCGAAAACTCGTCATGTCGTAGCCGCTGGCCCGGATGCCCTGCTCGAAGCGGGCACGCGAGCCGGCGTCCTGGATCATCTCCTGAATGCGGGCGGCGACCTGCTCGTCGAGCAGGGCCCGATCCAGACCGAAGCGGTTGAAGCCCTCGCGCGCGATCAGGTCGAACAGCCGCTCCGACAGGGACTGCGAGAACACCTCGTTGCGCGGGGCGTCCGGATTCAGGCGGATGACCCGCTCGGCGTCCGCGGCCACCATGGACTCCGTGATGACCTCGTCGTTCATCAGGAACAGAATCCCGTCCACCCGCACCGTGTCGCCGGCTGCCAGGGCTTCCATCAGGCCGAGCTGCTCCGGCTCCTGCGGCGCCAGGGCTGCGAGAAGGAGGGGGAGGGCCGCGAGCATGGCCGCAGGATAAGGCCCCGCCCCGTTCAGCGCTTCCGTGCCTTGCGCGATCCCGCCTTTCGCCCGGATCCGCCCGCCACCTCGAGCACGTGCGCGAGCACCTCCTCCGGGCTCCGCACGCCCGCCGGCAGCATCCACAGCGCGCGGCGCGGCGAGAGCACGCGCAGATCCACCGCCGTGTCCTTCAGGGCGCGCTCGACGGCGCGCGCGTCGCGCAGCGTGCAGAGCAGGTGGTCGTCCACGCGCTGGATGGCGTCGAGGCCCATGCCGCCGAGGCGATGCTTGAGGAAGAAGAGGCTCGCCAGAGTGCTCAACTCGGCGGGCGGCGGTCCGAAGCGGTCGCGCACCGCTTCGAGCAGCGCGTCGAGTTCGGCGTGACTGCGCACGCCGTCGAGTTCGCGCAGGATCTGCAGGCGCGTTTCCTCGTCCGGCACGTAAGTGGGCGGCAGCGCGGCGTTGACGCCGAGGCTCACGTCGCAAGCCGGCTCGAGCCCGCTGCGCGCCACTTCGCCGCGGCGGCGCAGACGCGCGACGGCTTGCGCGAGCAGGCGGCGATAGGTCTCGAAGCCCACGGCCTGAATGTGGCCCGACTGCTCGGCGCCGAGCAGATTGCCGGCGCCGCGGATCTCGAGATCGCGCAGCGCGAGTTGGAAGCCGGCGCCGAGATAGCGCATCTCTTCCAGCGCCTTGAGGCGGCGGCGCGCGTCGAGCGGCAGCGGCTGGTGGCGCGGAATCAGCAGATAACACCAGCCGCGGCGCGTGCTGCGGCCGACGCGTCCGCGCAGCTGGTGCAGATCCGCGAGCCCGAAGCGCTGCGCGTCGTCGATCAGGATCGTGTTGGCGTTCGGGATGTCCAGCCCGCTCTCGACGATGGTGGTGGAGCAGAGCACGTCGAGCTCGCCGCGCACGAAGGCGATCATCACGTCTTCCATCTCCTCGGCGTCCATCTGCCCGTGGCCGACGCCGATGCGCGCGCGCGGCGCCAGGCGCTGCAGGCGGTCGGCCGTCGCCTGCAGGGTGCGCACGCGGTTGTGCAGGAAGAAGACCTGGCCGCCGCGCGCCAGTTCGCGCTCGATCGCTTCCTTGACCAGCGCGTCCTCGTCGCGATAGCGGATTTCGGTGTGCACCTCCTGGCGTCCGGCGGGGGCGGTGGACAGCGAGCTGATGTCGCGGATGCCGGCCAGAGCCTGGTGCAGGGTGCGCGGAATCGGCGTCGCCGTCAGCGTCAGCATGTCCACCTGCGCGCGCTTGCGCTTCAGATCCTCCTTGTGCTGCACGCCGAAGCGCTGCTCTTCGTCGATCACCACCAGGCCCAGGTTCTTGAACTGGACGTCGTTTGACAACAGTCGGTGCGTGCCGACCACCAGGTCCACCTGGCCCTCCGCCAGGCCCTTGAGGGTTTTGCGGCGCTCGGCCGGTTTGGCCAGGCGCGACAGCACCCCGATCGTCACCGGCCAGTCGGAGAAGCGCTCGCGCAACGAATGCGCGTGCTGCTCCGCCAGCACCGTGGTCGGCACCAGAAAGGCCGCCTGCTTGCCGGCGTGGATCACGCGGAAGGCCGCGCGCGCCGCCAGTTCGGTTTTGCCGAAGCCGACGTCGCCGCAGATCAGCCGGTCCATCGCGCGCGGCAGCGACAGATCGCCGTGGATCTCGCGGGTGCCCTGCGCCTGGTCCGGCGTGTCCGGCCAGGGGAAGGCCGCTTCGAAGGCGCGCTGCTCTTCTTCCGGCGGCGGGTAGGCGTGCCCCGGCAAGGCCGCGCGCTGCGCCTGCACATCGAGCATCTCCGCCGCCAGATCTTCGACCGCCTCCTCGACTTTCTTGCGCCGCCGCAGGAAGGAGCCGCCGCCGAGTTTGTCCAGTTCCGGCGACGCGCCGCCCGCGCCGACGTAGCGCTCGACCAGATCCACGCGCGAGGCCGGCACCTGCAGCAACGCGCCGTCGGCGAATTCCAGGATCAAGACGTCCTGCGAGGCGCCCGCCGCCGCCGCGTCCATGCCGCGGAAGCGAGCCAGGCCCTGCACGGCGTGCACCACGAGGTCGCCGGGCTTCAGGGCCAGCGCGCTCTGCAGCGCCTCCGCCGGATGATCGCGGCGCTTGCGCGCGCGCGGCCGCTGCGCGCCGTGGCCGGGCACGAATTCGCGGTGGTGCAGAATCGTCAACTTCGCCGCCGGCACGCGGAAGCCGCGATCGAGCCCGCCTTCGCGAATCTCGAGCCGCTCCTCCGGCTGCCCGGCGTCGTGCAGGATCTGCTTGAGGCGGTCGGCCTCGGCGCTGGTCGAGCACAGCACTTGCGCGCGCTCGCCGGCGGCCGCGCGCTCGGCGAGCAGCGCCGCGCCGGCGGCGACGCCTCGGCAATATTCCTCGACGGACAAGGTGGTGAAAGTCGCGTCGGCGCCGGGCAGCGTGGCCAGCTCGAGCACCGAGCGCGCCTCCAGCAGCGCGTCGAGGCGCGCCAGCGCGGCGATCGCCTGCGGCCCCAGGAACTTCAGGCGCTCGCGCGTGTCGAGCACCGCCGCCGGCTCCCAGACCACCACGCGCATGCCGGGCGGCATGCGCTCGAGCGGCAGCAGCGCGTCGGCGCCGGCCGCTTCCGGCAGTTCGCTGTCGAGCGGCACCTCGACGTGCTTGAGCACGTGCCGCGTGCGTTGCGTGCCGAGATCGAAGACGCGCACGCTCTCCAGTTCGTCGCCGAAAAATTCGCAGCGCAGCGGCTCGCCGAGCGCCGGCGCAAAAAAGTCGAGCACGTCGCCGCGGCGCGAGAACTCGCCGGGCTCGCTGATCGCGGGCACGCGCTCCAGGCCGGCCGCGAGCAGGCGCCGCGCCAGTTCTTCCGGATCGAGGCGCGCGCCGGCGCGCAGTTCGAGGACGGCGGCGGCGTCGTTGCGGGCCGGCACCGGCTGAATCAGCGCCGCCAGCGGCGCGACGATCGTGCCGCTGAAACCTTCGCGCGCGAGCAGAGCCAGCGCGTGATGGCGGCCGCGCAGCACTTCCGCCTCCGCGCCGAGGGAGGATTCGCGCGCCGGGAAGAGCGCGGCGCCGCAGGCGAAAGTCTGCAGATCCTCGATCGCCATTTCCGCCATCGCCGAATCGGCGGCGATGACGAGCAGGGGCTCGGCGTGCTCGCGCGCGAGGGCGGCGGTGGCGAGCGCCTTCGACGATCCCCAGAAGCCGCCCCACTGGCGGCGGCCCGCCGCGGCGCGCAGCCACGGCGCGATCAAAGCGCGCCAAGCCGGCGCGGCGGCCAGCAGATCGGCCGCGGCGCCGGCGCCGCTGCGCGTCTCACGCGAGGCCATCGGCTCCGATCTCCTCGCCTTGCGCGCGCAGTTCAAGAATCGCCTCCCAGGCGGCCATCCGTTCGGCCTCGCGCTTCGAGGCGGCCCACGCCGGCGCGAAGCTGCGGCCCGCGAGGCTCGCGCGCACGCAGAAGGCGCGCGTGTCGGGATGCTCGTGCACGGCGGTCACGGCATATTCCGGCGGCGCGCCGCCGCGCGCCTGCGACCAGTCCTGCAGGATCATCTTGGCGTGCGCGCGCGCGTGGCGGCGCGGCAGTTCTTCCAACTCCGGCGCCAGCCAGATCTGCGCCGCGCGCGCGCCGGCGGCCAGGCCGCCGCCGCCCTCGAGCCCGCCGCCGCCGTCGAGATAGATGGCGCCGGCGAGCGACTCGACGGCGTTGCCCAAGAGCGAGCGCGGCAGAGCGCGCGCCGGCGTCAGTCCGCCGCCCACGCGCAGCCAGGCGCCCAGATCGAGGCGCTCGCCGACGCGCGCCAACGTTTCGCGCGCGACGAGCAGGGATTTGGCCTGGGTCAGCAGGCCCTCGCGCGCAGCGGGAAAGCGCGCGAAAAGCATCTCCGCGGCGACGAGGTTGAGGACCGCGTCACCCAGATGTTCCAGCCGTTCGTTGTGACCCTCGGCCGAGGAGGAGTGCGTGAGCGCTTCCTCCAGCAATTCCGGCCTGCCGAAGCGGTGGCCGAGGATCTCTTCCAAGCGGCGCAAAGACTGAGGCGCCGACGCCATCCGCGCCCTCATTCTATGATCTTCGGCGTGCCCCCCGGCGCGATTCCCTATCTCGAGGTGCGCGATCTTGGCTACGCCTATGGCGGCCGGCGCGCGGTGGACGGCTTGAGTTTCGAGGTGCGGCGCGGCGAGTGCTTCGGTTTTCTCGGGCCGAACGGCGCTGGCAAGACCACCGCGCTGTCCTGTCTCATCGGCCTGCTCGAAGGCTGGACCGGCGAGATTCGCCTGAGCGGCGCCGTCGTGCGGCCGGCGCGCGAACCGGCGGTGCGCGCGCGCTTGGGCTTCGTGCCGCAGGAACTCGCCCTCTATCCGGAATTGAACGCGCGTGAGAATCTGGAATTCTTCGGCCGTCTCGCCGGTCTGGAGGGGGCTGCGCTGAAGGCGGCGGTGGCGTACGCCCTGCAGGCGGCGGGTCTGCAAGACCGCGCGCAGGAAGCGGTCAGCGCCTTCTCCGGCGGCATGAAACGCCGGCTGAATCTGGGCGTGGCCGTGCTCGGGAGTCCCGAGTTGCTGCTGCTCGACGAGCCGACCGCGGGCATGGATCCGCAGTCGCGCAATCACATGTTCGAGGCGCTGACGGCGCTCAAGGCCTCGGGCAGCACGCTCATCTACACGACCCACTACATGGAGGAGGCGGAGCGGCTCTGCGACCGCATTCTCATCCTCAACGAAGGGCGCGCCGCGGCCGTCGGCACCCGCGCCGAACTCGGGCGCGCGGCCGGCGCGCCGACGGCGAATCTCGAGCAGATTTTTCTCCAACTCACGGGCCGGGCGCTGCGCGACGGCGGGGAGGCGGCATGAGAGTGCTGCGCGCTGCTTGGACGATTTGCGCCAAGGATCTGCGCGTCTTCACGCGGGACCGCATGGGCCTGCTGCTCAGCTTCGCCTTGCCCGCGGCGCTCGTGCTGGTCTTCGGCTTCCTGATGAGCGTGCTCTTCAATTCCGAGAGCGGCGGCATGGGCAAGGTGGAATTGTGGGTGGTGGACGAAGACGGCAGCGCGGAAAGCCGCTCCTTCCTCGCCGCTTTGCGCGGCGCCGATCTGCTGGCGGTGCGCCCGCGCGCGGACGAGGCCGGCGCGCGGACGGAAAAGGCGCTCGACGCGGCCGCGCTGCGCGCGCGCATCCTCGACGGCGACGCGCATCACGCGCTCGTGATCGAATCCGGCTTCGGCGCGGCGCTGCGCGGCCAGACCGAGCCGCCGCTGCGCCTGCTGCGCGACCCGGGCCGGGAGTTGGAGAGCCAACTCGTCGGCTTCGGACTGGCTGCGGCTTGGCTGCAGGAGACCCAGGGCCGCGGCTGGATCCGCTCGCTGGAACGTCAGATGCGCGCCGGCGGCATGTCCGAGGCGCAGTTGGCCCTGCTGCGCCAAGCCAGCGAGGCGCAGTACGAACTCATCCGCAGCCAGGTGGAGGCGGAGGAGGAGCAAGCCGGCGCCGGAGCATCGGATTTCGAGTTCTCCGACATGATGAGCGGGCTCGTGCCGCTGACCGAGGAGGATCTGGCGCCGCCCGACCGCGACGAGGACGCCAACTTCATGAAGTCGCAGTCCGTGGCCGGCATCGCGGTGATGATGCTGATGTTCGGCTTGGTCGCCTGCGGCGCCACGCTGATCCAGGAGCGCGAGGGCGGCACGCTGCGCCGCCTGCTGGTCTTGCCGGTGCCGGCCGGCGCGCTGCTGCTCGGCAAGTTCTTCTTCGTGTTCGCCATCGGCTTGGTGCAACTGATCTTCCTGTTCACGCTGGGCGAGGTGGTCTTTGACATCGGCATCGCCCGCGACCCGCTGACCCTGCTGATCCACAGCGTGGCGGTCGCGGCCGCGGTGACCGCCTTCGGCATCCTGGTGGCGGCCTGGGCGCGCACGCAGAAGCAGGCCGAAGGCGTCAGCACCCTGATCATCCTCGTCATGTCCTGCCTGGGCGGCGCCTGGTTTCCGTTGCAGCAATTTCCGCTGCCGGCCTTCGTCGAAACCGCCATGAAGTGCACGCTGACCCACTGGGCGGTCAGCGGCTACCAGGGGATTTTCTGGAGCAATCTGCCCTGGAACGATCCGGTGATGCTGCGCAAGACCGGCGTTCTGCTTGGTTTCACGCTTGTCGCCGGCCTGGCGGCGCGCTCGCTCTTCCGCGCGCGCTACCTCGGGCGGCGCTAGGATTTCGTCGGCATGCTACTGCAGGGCAAGACCGGCATCATTTTCGGCGTCGCGAACGAGTACAGCCTCGCCTGGCACATCGCGCTGCAGGCGCGGGCGCAGGGCGCGCAGCTGATCCTCAGCGTCGCCAGCGAGCGCTTTCTCAAGAAAGTGGCGCCGATGGCCGCGGAGATCGGCGCGCCGCCGCCGATCATCTGCGACGTCGGCCGCGACGAGGACGTGGCGCGCGCCTTCGGCGAGATCCGGCAACTCGCCCCGCGCGTGGACTTCCTGGTGCACGCCATCGCCTCGGCCAAGCGCGAAGAGCTGCAGGGCCGCTATCTCGAGACTTCGCGCGAAGGCTTCGCCTTCGCCCACGACGTCAGCACCTACTCGCTGGTGGCGCTGACGCGCGCCTGCGAGCCGCTCTTCGTGCCGGGATCCTCGGTGCTGACGCTCACGTACCTGGGCGCGGCGCGCGCGGTGCCTTCCTACAACGTGATGGGCGTGGCCAAGGCCGCGCTCGAATCCTCGGTGCGCTACCTCGCCAACGATCTCGGACCGAGCGGCGTGCGCGTCAACGCGATCAGCGCCGGCCCGGTGAAGACGCTGTCGGCATCGATCGTCAAGGGCTTCAAGGACAAGGTGGATCTGCAGCAGGAGGCGGCGCCGCTGCGGCGCAACGTCACCGGCGAGGACGTCGGCAAGTCCGGCCTGTTCCTGATCAGCGACCTGGCCAGCGGCGTGACCGGCCACGTGCTCTACGTGGACTGCGGCTACAACATCATGGCCGACTTCGTGACGCGGGAAGCGAACTCCTAATCCAGCGCCGGTTTTGGGCCGCTAAACTGGTGGCGTGCGCGAAGGGCCCACCTTCCGGATCCTGTGCATCGGCGGCAGCGACCCGCGCATGGGCGCGGGCGTCGAAATGGACGCGGCGGTGTGCCGCGCCCTCGGCTTCGAGCCGGTCGCGGTGCCCACGCTGGACACGGTGCAGAGCGCTCGCGGCCTGGAATCCGTGCAACTGCGGCCAGTCGAGCAGGTGGTGCACGCGGTGGTGCGCGAGCTGGGCGACGGCGTGGACGCGGTGAAACTCGGCGCGCTCGGCGACCAGCGCATGGTCGAAGCCCTGGCGCAGGTGCTCGAACCCTGGGCGGACGATCTGCCCATCGTTCTCGATCCCGTCGCTCTCGCCAGCCGGCAGGCGGTTCCCGGCGCGGCGCTCAACTCGCCGGCGGGCGTGGCGGCGATGCGCGCGCAGCTCTTCCCGCTGGCCGCGGTGATCACGCCGAACGCGGCCGAATACGGCAGCGGCGAAGCCTACGAGCACTGCCGCGCCGTGCTGCGCAAGGGCGGCCACGACGCCGGCGAGTGGGTGACGGATCGTCTCACGACTCTAATCGAGGAGCCGCTGGAGTTCCGCCGCCGGCGGCTGCCCGGCGCCACCGAAGTGCATGGCACGGGTTGCGCCTTCGCGAGTCTCGTCGCCTGCCTGATGGCGCGCTGCCCGGGCCCGGAGCTGGCCTGCGAAGAGGCCGGGGACATCCTCCACGCCTGGCTGTCCGGGCCGGGACTTCAGGACGGCCGGCTGGTGCCGCCGCCGACTTCGCGGCGCGAGTGGCCGCTGTCCATTTTCACGTCCCCCAATCCCGGGCGTAGCGCCAGTCAAGATTGATCGTCCGGTTCGCCAGTTTGGCGATGATCGGCGGGCGGCGCTTGAACTGGCTGCGGCGGACGCGCTCGGCGGTGGCGTCCACGAAGTCGGCGGCGAAGCCGAGTTCGAGCAGGCGCTCGCGCGACGTGCGGCGGTCCACCATGCGATGCAGCAGAGCGTCGAGCGCGGCGTAGGTGGCGCCGAGTTCCTGCTCGTCGGTCTGGCCCTCCCACAAGTCGGCGCTGGGCGGGCGCGCGAGAATCGCTTCCGGCACGCCAAGATGGCGCGACAGCGCGAAGACCTGGCACTTGTAGAGATCGCCGAGCGGATTGAGCGCGCTGGCCATGTCGCCGTGCAGAGTGCCGTAACCGAGCAGCAATTCCGTCTTGTTGGTCGTGCCGAGCACCAGCGCCTGCTCGCGCGCCGAGCGGTCGTAGAGCGTGATCATGCGCAAACGCGCGAGCACGTTGCCGCGGCGCAGGCGCGCGGCGCGATCCTGGCCCGCCGGCAGGTCGCCGGCGGCGGCGAAGATGGCGTCGGCCGCGGCGCTGACGTCGGCGAACTCCAGGCGCACGCCGGCGTGCTCGGCGGACAGGCGCGCCAGCTCGAGGCTGGCCGGCGCGCTGCTGCGGAAGGGCATGGCCAGCGCCAGCACGTTCTCCGGCCCCAGAGCGCGCGCGGCCAGCTCGACGACCAGCGCCGAGTCCACGCCGCCTGACAATCCCAGCACCGCGCGCGAGGTGCCCGTGCGCAGCGTCTCCTCGCGCAGGAACCCAACCAGGACCTGCGTGGCCAGGCCGACGTGCAGGCTCGGCGGGGCGGGCAGGGTCATTCTTCGGCCGGCGGCGCGCGCAGCGCGTCGGGATCCTGGAGCAGGCGCGCCAGATGCACGCGCACCAATTCCGGCCGCGCGTCGCGGCGCAGCGGCGTGGCGATGCGGGCGCGGCGCAGGGCGTCGTCGTCGAGGCGGTGCGCCAGCAGCGCGTCGTCCTGGCCGGGCCCCTCAGCGGCGACGAAGCCGAAAGGGCTCACGATCATCGAGCCGCCCCAGAAGAGCGCGCCGTCTTCGTAGCCGGTGCGGTTGGCATAGACCACCCAGGTCTGCAGGAAGCGGCCGAGCGAAGTGACGAGCGAGCGCCAAGCCGCCTGCGAAGAAAGCTCGGCGTCTTCCGGCGCGTCGAAGCCGCGCGCGGGGCTGGCGCTCGGCACGATGAGCGCGTCGGCGCCGTGCAGGAAATGCAGCCATGCGGTCGGCAGGTGCCAGGCGTCCTCGCAGACCAGCAAGCCGAAGCGGCCGTGCTTGCTGCGCACCGGCTCGATGCGCTCGCCGGCGGCGAAGTAGCGCTTCTCCTCGAAGATGCCGTAGTCGCAGAGGTGGACCTTGCGGTGCACGTGCAGGATGCGGCCGTCTTCGGCGAAGACCGCGCTGTTGAAGTAGCGGTGGTCGGCGGAGCGCTCGACCATGCCGAAGACGATGCTGCGGTCCTTGGAGCGGGCCACCAGATCGCGCACGCGCGGATCGTCGAGGCTGAGCCCGACGTCCTGGGTCAGGTCGCGCAGGAAGTAGCCGGTCAGCGAGAGTTCCGGGAAGACGGCGAGCGCGGCGTCCTCGCCGGCGGCGCGATCCAGCCATGCGTGGTGAGCGGCGAAGTTCTCGTCCAGCGCCCCGAGGCGCGGGCGCATCTGGCAGACGGCGACGCGGCAGTCCATCCTCGGCAGGGTGCTCGGCCCGTTCAGCGCAGGTTCGCGCGATCGAGCAAGGACTTCAAGATAGCGTCGCTGGTGGCTCCGGCGGCCTGGGCCTCGTAACTCAGGAAGAGGCGATGGCGGAAGGCGTCGGCGGCGGCGTCGCGCAGATCCTGAGGCGCGACGTGGATCCGGCCGCGCACCAGAGCCAGCGCGCGCGCGCCGGCGAGCGCCGCCTGGCCGCCGCGCGGGCTGACGCCCCAGGCCACCGCCTCGCGCACTTCGGCCGGCGCGGTGGCAGCGTCCGGATGGGTGGCCAGAACCAGGTCGGCGAGACCGTCGATCAGGGAGTCGGCCACCGGGACTTGCGCGGCCAGTACGCGCGCGTCGGCCAGAGTGGCAGCGTCGAGCAGGGGACCGCCAGGCGGCGCCGGATCGGCGGCTGCGCCGCGCAAGAGCGCGCGCAGCGCGGCCTGGTCGGGCAGCGGCACGCGCAGCAGGAAGAGGAAGCGGTCGAGCTGGGCCTCGGGCAGCGGATAGGTGCCTTCGAGTTCGATCGGATTCTGCGTGGCGGCGACGAAGAAGGGCTGCGGCAGCGGGTGGCTGGCGTTGCCGACCGACACCTGCTGCTCGGCCATCGCTTCGAGCAGCGCGGCCTGCGTGCGCGGCGTGGCCCGGTTGATTTCGTCAAAGAGCAGCACCTGCGTGAAGAGCGGTCCCGGCTCGAAGCGGAAGGCGCGCTTGCCGGCGCTTTCTTCCAGCACGTCGCCGCCGGTGAGATCGCCGGGCATGAGATCCGGCGTGCCCTGCACGCGCTTGAACTGCAGATCCAGCGCGGCGGCGAGCGCGCGCAGCAGGCGCGTCTTGCCCAGGCCCGGCGGACCCTCGAGCAGGACGTGGCCGCCCGCCAGCAGCGCCGCGATCAGGCGCTCGACCAGCTCGGGCGCGCCCAAGTGGACGCTCGACAACCGCTCGCGCAGCCGCGCGGCCGCGGCCGATGCCCGTTCCAGGCGGGCGGCGAGCTCAGCGGGCGGCTGCAACCGGGTCGGCGGCCGCGGGCGCGGCGTCGAGGAGGGCCGGCAGGCCGCGCAAATCGCGGAGCACGGGCACGCCGTCGCGCGCAGCGCCTTCCACGGCGCCGCGGCGATCCAGCCAGGCCGCGCGCATGCCGGCGCTGAGCGCGCCGCAGACGTCGCGCTCGAAGTTGTCGCCGACGTGCAGAGTTTCCTCCGCCGGCACGCCGGCGCGGAACATCGCGCGCTCGAAGATCGCGCGGTCGGGCTTCTCCGAGCGCAACTCGGCGCTGGTGAGGACGAAGCGCAGATGCTCGGCAAGGCCGAGGCTCTTGCACAGTTCCGGCAAATGCTCGCTCCAGTTGGAGACGACGCCAACCAGCACGCCGCGGCTGGCCAGTCCGGCGAGGACTTCCGCCACCTCCGGGTAGACCTTGAAGGTGCGCGGATCCTGGAAACGCTTGAGCAACACTTCGTTGGCGTGCGGCACGCGCCGCGCCGTGACGCCGCTGGCCGTCAGCACGCGGTCGTTGAAGGCGCGGAACCAGGCCAGGCTGTAGCGGAAGCTGCCGTCGAAACTTGCCGGCAGATCGGCGAGGGCGCGGGCCATTTCGTCCGCCACGTCGGCGTCGGTCATGCGCGAGCCGTGGGCGCGGGCGACCGTGGCGTAGATCGCCGACCGCGGACGGCGCTCGGTGAAGAGCGTGTCGCCAGCGTCGAGGAACACCGCGCGAGTTTGTGAACGTGCCATGCGAAGGCAGGTTGATTGTAGCGATACAATGCGCGCGAATGAAAGAAGGTTTGCGCGCGATCCCGGTTCTGATCGCGGCGCTCGCCGCCGGATCCTGCGCCTGGTTTGGCGGCGCGCCGGCCCGCGAGCCGGCGGCTGACGCGGCCGAGTTGCCGGACATGCGCCGGATTCCGCCGTGGATTCGGCCGTCCGCCGCCGAGCTCGCGAGCTCGGCCGACCTGCGCGCGGCGGTCGTTCTGGTCGAGCAGGGCGAGTTTCTCGCCGCGGCCGTGCTGCTGCAGCGCGCGCGCGTGGCGACGTCCTTCGGTCCTGAGCCTGCGGCGCTCCACGCGTGGTCGCTCAGCGAGGCCGGATCCACTGCCGAGTCGGAGCAGGTCGCGCGCGCCGCTCTCGCGGAGTTCGGTCCGGAGCCGCCCTCGTTGCACTACGCGCTGGCCGTGGCCTGCGAGTTGCGTGGCAAGCCGGAGCCGGCCTACCAGTCCTACTTGCGCGTGTTGCTGGGCCATCCGGAGGACCCGGTGCTCTTGCGCGCCTGCGCGCGCACCGCGCTCGCCTCGGGACAGCCGGGGGCCGCGCTCACTTTCCACGACCGGCTGGCCTTGCTGGGCCCGCTCGAGTTGGCGGATCAGCGCGCGCGCGCGGAGGCTTTGACCGCCGCCCAGGAGTTCGACGGCGCCTTGTCGGTCTACGAGGCGATGGTGCGCGACCATCCCGCGGATGCGCTGCTGCTGGCGGAAGCGGCGACAGCGGCCTACGAACTCGCGCGCGACTCGCAGCTGGCCGAGCACCGCCGCCGCGCCGGCGTGCTGCTCGTGCAACTCACGGAAGCCGATCCGCAGCACGCGGCCGCGTTCCGCATGTTGGGCGCGAATTGCGCGGGCGCCGGCGATCTGCCTGGCGCCGAGGCGGCTCTGCGGCGCGCGCTCGAGATCGAGCCGGCGCAGTGCGAGGCCGGACTCCAGTTGGCCCAGGTCCTCGTCGGTCGTAACCAGCCGGCCGCGGCGCGCCGCGTGTTGCAGGATTTGCTGCGCCAGCCGCTGGCGCGCGAGGAAGTTGACGAAGTGCGGGCGCGGCTGCTGGAATTGGGACCCGAATGAACCTGCAACTGCCCGCGTGGCTGGCCGAATGGGC
>CAYVPL010000017.1:0-20923 GCA_964453755.1 uncultured Planctomycetales bacterium | reverse complement strand
GATCTTCGCCGACACCGGCCTGTTCGACCCGGACGCCTGGTGTGACATTGGCGGCGTCAACACGGTCGCTGGCGGGGGACTGCGCTGCCTGGAGATGGGATTGGTCCCCGGCACCGCCAACTATCACTACGCGCGCAATGCGCTGGTCGCCGGCTACGACGGCACCGGCACGAGCGGACTGAACGAACTCGACTTCAGCGTGCTCAACCACGGCGAAGAAGTGCAGCCTTTTGACGGCATCTGGCTCTCCGCCGACGGCCTGTCCTGGTATCAGGTCTACGGCCCGTGGACCGGATCGCCGGCCTCCTGGACGGCAGCGACGGTGGACCTGCGCGCCTTGCGGCATCTGACCGACGGCCCGTTCTTCCTGATGTTCGCGCAAGAAGACAATTTCCCCTACGCCAGTCTCGACGGCGTCGCTCTCGACGATCTGCGCCTGACCACCGGCGGCTCCGGCGGCCCCGTCCTGACCCGGACCGGCGCCTGCCCCGGCACGATCACCTTGAGCGTCACGCAGGCCACTCCGCAGGCCCTCGTGGCCTTCTTCTACGGCCGCTCCGGCAGCTACGTTCACAGCGGCCAGCCCTGCCAGGGCCTGACCTTCCTGCTGACGCAGCCGGTCTATGCTGGCTACCGTCGCGCCTCGGCGGGCGGCGCCGCCAGCATGACGGTGCCCGTGCCCGCCTTCGGCTGCGGTTTCGGCGTGCAGGCCGTGGACGTCGCTTCCTGCCGCATCACCAACGTCGTCACTCTCTGACCATTCCGACAGGCTTCTCCCCGGTTCCAGAACACGAATCATGAAAACGATCCTCGCTCTCGTCACCTTGCTCGGCCTCGCGGCCAGCGCGCCCGCCCAGACGGTCGTCCTGCACGAAGACTTCAACGTCGCCGTGCCGCCGGCCGGCTGGAGCCAGATTCGCCTCAACACCAGCGCGCAGGGCTGGATCAAGTCCGCGGACGGCCAGGCGTGGCACGAAGACGAGTACGGCATCGGCGACGCCGACGATCTGCTGATCAGCCCCGTGATGAACCTCACCGGTCTCACGGGCGCCTACGCGCACTTCTACTCCGAGCTCTACTACGCCAACTACCTGGCCAACCATCCGAGCAGCTACGGCAACGGCGAGACCGACATCTGGGTGCGCGTGAACGGCGGCGCCTGGGTCGAGGTCTGGACCGAGGCGCGCACGGTCAACGGCACCGAGTGGCAGACGGCGGACCTGTCGTCCGTCGCGGGTCAATCCGCCGTCGAACTGGCCATCCGCTACTTCGGCGATTTCGCCCACGAGCAGTGGGTGGACGTGATTCAGGTGGACGATGACCCGGCGAATCCGACGGTGCCGCCGCCCGTCTATCACCTGGTCAATCTGCCGTCGCAATTCCGGCAACTGACGCAGCCCTCGACGACCGAGACTTTCGAGTCCTACAACGGCATCCTGCCGAACCACATGGCGGTCACTTCCGTGGACGCCGCGACGGGACTGCCCGCGCCGGAAGGCTGGTGCACCATCGCCGGCGGCACGGTGGTTTCCTTCAGCGGCGTGCGCAATCTGGAAATGGGCCTCAATCCGATTTCCAGCGGCGGCTACTACGTCAACAACGCGCTGGTCTTGGGCCTGGACGCCACCAGCCTCGCCAGCCTGAGCATCAGCTTCTGGTCGGCGAATCTGCTGGACGAAGCGGACGACTTCGACGGCGTGTGGCTCTCCAAGGACGGCGCCAATTGGCTGCACGTGGTGCCGACCTACTCGACGGTCTTCTTCTGGGTGAAGACCACCGTGGACCTGAGCGCCTTCACTTCCATCACGCAGGGGCCCTTCTACCTGATGTTCGCGCAGGCCGACGACAGCGCCTACGCCACCACGGACGGCATCGGCATCGACGACGTGACCTTCATCTCCGGCGGACCGGCCGGTCCCTCGCTCAGCAAGAGCGGCAGCTGCCCCGGCCTGATGACCCTCAGCCTGGCCAATTGCAGCGCGAATGGCTCGGTGGCCATGTTGATCGGCGCGGCGGGTTCGTTCACCCAAGCGAATCCCAACAAGCCCTGCCTGGGCCTGACGCTGAGTCTGAGCGCGCCTTCCTTGGTCGGCGTGCTGCACGTCAACGGCGCGGGCGCCGGCGGCGTGTCCTTCAACTCCTCGCCCAGCCTGTGCGGATTGACCGTCCAGGGCGTGGATCTGAGCAGCTGTGTCGCGACCAACGTCGTGACGTTGTAGAAATCCCGCGACTCAGCGCGGCGCTTCGAGCCGCAGTTCCAATTCTTCGCGCGCACCGGGCGCCAGCCACAAACGCTGGCGCTCGCTGGTGCGGCCGAAGAGTCCGCCGCCTTCGACGACGCTGATCCACCAGTCGCCGGAGGGCATGCCGCCGATGCGCGCGCGCCCGTCGGCGTCCAGCATGTGCGTCGTCTGGTTGAGTCCGGCTTCGTCGCGCTGCAGCAGGACCGTGCCGCCGGCCAGCGGATTGCCGTCCTGGTCCAGGCCGCGCACGATCAGCGTGGAAGCGGCCTGCGCCCGCAGCTCGCCCAGATCCTGCTGCGCGCCGGCGGCCGGCTGGAGAGGAACGCTCAGCGTGACGATGCCGGCGTCCTCGAAGACGAGCAGGCAGGGCATCAGCGGCAGGCCGCCGAGGCTGAAACTGCCGTCGGCCCCGGTGCGGCCGGTGACCGGAGGCACGTCGGTGGCGTCGAGCAGCATGGCGGCGAAGGGATTGCCTGCCTGCGTGGGATCCCAGGAGGGGGAGCGCACGCTGATGCGCGCGCCGGCGATCGGCGACTGGTCGTGGGCCGCGACCAACTTGCCTTGCGCGCGGGCTGCGGGGCTCAGGCGCTGTTCGCCCAGGTCCATGCTGTCCGGATGCGCCTGGAAGAGCGGCGTCCACAGCGGCGCGAAGCCCTCGGCGCGAATCAGGAGCACGAAAGTGCCGGGTTCCGCCAGGAGGACTTCGAAATTCCCCGCGGGATCGCTCACCGTCTGGAATTGGTCGAGCGGCTGGAATGGCGGATTGCCCCTCATCGTGGACCACAGTTGCAGCGTGGCGCCGAGCAGCGGCTTGCCCTGCGCGCTGAGCACCTTGCCGCGGATGCCGCCGATCGGCTGCAGTTCCAGGAGCAGGTCGGCGCGCGCGGCGGCGTCGAGTTCTTGCGGACGGGCGGGCAGGTAGCCGGCGCAACTCGCGCTCAGCGTCCAAGCGCCTTCGGGCACGCCGCGCAGGCTGAAGCGGCCCTCCGCGTCGCTCGGCACTTCGAAGGCGGGTCCCGATCCGGCGGCGGTCGGCAGCAGACTGACGGCGGCGCCGCTCACCGGAGCGCCGGCGGGGGTGCGCACCACCCCGCTCAGCGGGTATTCGGGGCCGAGCACCACGCGCAGAGGCGGAACTTGCTGGCGCGGCAGCAGGATCACGGCGTGCACCCAGCCGTCGCCGCGGCCCTCGCTGCGCGCGCGGAGCGTCCAGGCGCCGTCGCCCATGCCGCTGAATTGGAAACTGCCGTCCGCCTCGCTCTCGGTGCGGAAGAAGCGGCCGAAAGGATCGGCCGGCGCGTTCGGGTCGAGCGGCTTCCAGCCTTCCAGATAGAAATCCAGCGCCACGCCGGCGAGAGCGCTGCCTTGCTCGTCCACCGTGACGCCTTCGACGAGATATCCGTCGCCCAGTTGAATCGGGGGCAGTTCCTGCGCGGAATCGGCCAATCCCGACACGGCGGGGCCGGCCGTGAAGCAGAAATCGGGGTGCCAGGCGCAGAGATCCCAGGCGCCGCCCGCCGGCAGATCGTTCACGAAGTAGCGGCCCTGCGCGTCGGTTTGCAGCTGGCGATCCACCGGCGCGGTGTGGTCGAGACCGAGCAGGAAGGCGCCGGCGGCCGAACGGCGCAGGAAGGCGACGTTGGCGCCCGGCAGGGGATTGCCGCCCGGATCGAGCACCTGGCCGCTGATGCGTCCGGCCAGCGCCGCCGCCTCCGCGGCGCCGCCGGCGCCCGCGTCCGAGGGGGCCGTGTCGCGGTCAATGTCAGACGAGTCCTGCGCGGCGCCGGCGTCATTCGCCAGCGGATCCCCGGCCTCGGGTTTTGTCAGAGAGGCCGAGCCGGAAGACGCCGGATCCACCGGCGCGGGATCGGTCGGGCTCAGGAACAGCCAGGCAACCACGGCGACCATCGCCACCAGCAGCAGAACGAGGGCGGTTCGCATGATCTCAGATCGCGGCCGGGCTGCCGGTCAGGATGCCGCTGAGAATCGCCTTCTGCGCGGCGGTGGCGTCGGGATCGGGCCAGATGCGCAGGCCGCTCCGGTCGCGCTCCTTGACGGTCCAGGAAATCTTCAGGCGGCCGGCGCCCGAGCGCTCGATCAACAATTCGATCTGCTCGCCGGCCTTCAGCTTGGCTGCGGCGGCCTGCACGTCGGCCTGATTGCGCACGCCCGCGCCCGCCACGCGCACCAGCTGGTCGCCGGTCTTGAGCCCGGCGCTCTCCTCGTCGCGCGTGAGCACGAGCTTTTCGTCGAGCGCGATGCCCAGGTAGGGATCGCCGATGCGCTGCTCAAGGCAGTTGAGTCCGGCGAGGCGCACGACCTCGGCGTAAGGGAAGCGCTGGTTGCCCGCGACGTAGCGGTCGAAGAATTCGCCGCAGTCCCAGCCGCTGATGGCGCGCACGGCGCGCTCGAGGTCCCCGGGCCGGAGGCCGGCGTCCGGATAGTTGACCCAGCGATGCAGGAAGCGCACCACGTCGTCGAGGCTGCGCTGATTGCCGGTGTGGTGGCGGATCTGCACGTCGAGCAGGAAACCGAGGGCTTGTCCCTGGTCGTAGTAGGAGATCTGGTTGCCGGTGCCGTCCCAGATCGTCCACGAGGCGCGCTCGGGCGACAGCTTGCCGTAGCCCGATGATCCCTGCAGGACGCGCCCGACTTGCGCCTGGGCTTCGACGAACCAGTCCGGTTCGTTGCGCAGGCCGGCGCGCTGCAGGATCACGTCGTTGTAGTAGGAGGTCACGCCTTCCATCCACCACAGGTCCTTGCTGCGCGCGTCCGTGGCGTAGTCGAAGGGCCCGAGAATCTCGGGCCGGATGCGTTTGACGTTCCAGAGGTGGAAAAATTCGTGCGCCGTCACGCTCTCGAGCGATTCGAGGTTGCCGCCCTTGATGATGGCGTGGTTGAACTCGATGCTCGTGGAGTTCAGGTGCTCCAGGCCGTAGCCGCCGCCGATGTCGGTGAAGCCGAACAGATAGGCGTAGCGCTCGAAGGGGAAGTCGCCGACCACCTGATAGGCAGCCTCGCTGATCTTGCGCACGGTCTCGACCCACGCCGCGCGATCGAACTGCTCCGCCGTCGGGCGCTTGCCGTAGAGCACCACCTCGAACGGCCGCTCGCGCAGGGTGAATTCGTAGCGCTCGAAGTCGCCCAGCACGATCGGGCAATCCACGAACACGTCGTAATTCGGCGAGTAGACGACGCCTTCGCGCAAGGGATGGGCGCGGTGGCCGCTGGCGTGGCTCCAGCCCGCCGGCAAGTCGTAACGCAGGGTGTGCGGCAGATTCAGCGCATCCTCGACGTAGAGGAAGGTGGCCGGGCCGTGGCGCATGATCGCCGGCGTCGCGCCTTCGTCGGCGACGTTTTCGACGGCCAGCTGATAGCTCACTGTGAGGCGCGTGGCGCCGCGCGCGTCGACCTGCCAACTGCGGTCGTCGCAGGGCAGCAGCGCGCGCTCCTCGCCGTCCTGGTCCACCGCGCGCAGATCGCTGACCTTCTGCTGATACTGCGCGTAGCGGTAGGAGCCCGGGCGCCACAGCGGCATGCGCAGCACGAGCCGGTCGCGGTCGTGCAGCGGATTGAGCTGCATCTCCATGCGCAGGGCCGAACCGTCGGTCTCGGCGCCGATGGTCCAGGCGACTTCGGTGAGGTCGAAGGGCGTCTGGGCGGAAAGCGGCGCGGCCAGAACCGACGCCAGGGCAAGGGTGCGAAGGATGATGTGCTTCACGGGAGCAGTACGCAGCCTGCGCGGCTACGCTGGAGTGAAAGTCTAGCGATCCGCCGGCCCCTTGAAGCGCTCCCCGTTCGACGATCCCGCGCCCGAGCGTCTGCTCCGCGGCGCCCGCGTGTTCGATGGCCAGCAATGGCGCGACGGCTGGTCGGTGCGCATCGGCGCGGACGGCCGCATCGCCGCCGCCGGACCGGGGCTGAGCGCGCGCGCCGGCGAGGCCGACGATGATCTCTCCGGACTGTGGTTGCTGCCGGGACTCGTGGATTGCCACGTGCACTTCCGCGAACCGGGCCTCGTGCGCAAGGAAGGCTACGCCACCGGCTCGCTCGGCGCCTTGCACGGCGGCGTCACGACGGTGTGCGAAATCCAGAACAATCCGCCGCTGATGAGCAGCGCGGAATTGCTGCGCGAGAAGCGCGCCGCGCTGACCGGCGTGTCGCGCGTGGATTTTGCGCCCTACGGCTCGCTGGTCGAGGAGTCGCTGCCGCATCTGGCGGCGATGCGCGGGCTGACGCCGGCGCTGAAGTGCTTCCTCGGCTGTTCGACCGGCGCGGGCGGCGTGGACGACGAAGCCACGATGCGGCGGTGGTTCGCCGCCGCCGCCAGCGCCGGACTGATGGTGGTGGCGCACTGCGAGGACAATCACGCCATGGACGCCGCGGCGGCGGGTTTGGCGCCGGAACTCGCTTCGCGCCACGACCTGAACCGGCCGCCCGAGGCCGAGGTGCGCAGCAT
Organism: uncultured Planctomycetales bacterium; assembly: GCA_964453755.1. Taxonomy (GTDB): domain Bacteria; phylum Planctomycetota; class UBA1135; order UBA1135; family UBA1135; genus JAQBVK01. The sequence continues at coordinate 14,221 of CAYVPL010000017.1, read as the reverse complement.
TCGCGACGCCATCCGCGTGGCGGGCGAAGTCGGCGCGCGCCTGCACGTCTTTCACATCAGCACCGCCGAGGGCGGGCGCCTGGTGCGCGCCGCCGCCGCGGCGGGGCAGGCCGTGCAGGGTTCGACCGCGCCGCATTATTTGCTCGTCACCGCCGAAGAGGCGCACGCCGCGCGCCAGAATCGCTTCAAGGTCAATCCCAGCATCAAGTACGCCGCCGACCGCGAGGGCCTGCAGGAGCTGATGGCCGAAGGCGCCCTGTGCGCCATCGGCACCGATCACGCGCCGCATCCCATGGACGAGAAGGACCGCCCGTATGCGAAGGCTCCTTCTGGCTTCCCCTCTGTGGACCTGCTGCTGCCGCTGCTGGTGGCCGTGCGGGACCGCCACGGCGTCAAACTCGACGCGCTGCTGCGCGGCGTGACGAGCGGGCCGGCCCGCGAATTCGGCCTCGCGCGCAAGGGCCGCATCGCTCCGGGCGCCGACGCCGACCTGGTGATCGCGGACCCGGCCGCCGAGCGCGCTGTGGACGAGACGTTGCTGCCCTCGAAGTCGAAGTGGAGTCCTTATCAGGGCTGGCGCCTGCGCGCCTTCCCGCAGCGCGTGTTTCTCCGCGGTCACGTGGCCTTCGAGAACGGCGCGGCGGTCGGCCCCCCGCGCGGGCTGCCGCTCGACGCGGACCCGGGCCGCGCGTGAGCGAGGAACTCTTCTCGCCGGAGTTCTTCGCCGCGTTGGCCGCGGTGGCGCGGCGTCGCGCGCGTCAGACGGGCGGCGCGGCCGCCCAGCCGGGCGCCGGCAGCGCCGAGCGGGGATTCGAGCGGCGCGCCTGGCGCGCCGGCGACGACCGCCGCGCCGTCGACTCGCGCGCCAGCGCGCGGCGCAGCCAGTTGCTGGTCCGCGAGCGGCATCCGCAGCGCGGAGGCAGTCTGCTGATCTGGCTCGATCGCAGCGCCAGTCTCGCTCCGGCCGGCCCGGCGCGCGACTGGGCTCAGCGCCGCCTCGCGTTGGCCGCCGGCTGGCTGGCTCTCGAGCGCGGCGCGCTCGTGCGGGCGCGGGCCGGCGACGCTCCGGAGCGCCTCTTCGCCGGCAGCGCGCGCCGGCAGGCGCTGCGCGCCTGGCTCGCGGGACTGCCGGACCCGCGGGGGGGGGACGTCGCGCCACGCCTGGGCAGCCGCGATCCGAATTGTGAGATTCTGCTGCTGACCGATCCCTGGCTGCAGCCCGAATGCCTCGCTCTCTCCGCGCGCCGGCGCCGCTCGGCCGCCGCGGCGCGCGCGGTGATCCTGGTGCTGGCGGAGGAGGACGCCCCGCCGCGCGCCGCGCTGCGGCTGCACGAGGCGGAGTCGGGCGGGCGCTTGCTCGTGGACCTCGCGGAAGGCGCGGCGTGGCTGCCGGTCTGGAGCGCGTGGCTCGACGGCGCGCGCGCGCGCCTGCGGCGCTGCGGTTTCGAAGCCCACGATCTGCGCTGCGGCAGCGCCGCGGCCCTGATCCGGGAGGGGGAGCGCTGCGGTGTTCTTTGAACGGCCGGCCTTTCTCGCGCTGCTGCTGCTGGCGCTGCCCTGGATTCACTGGCTCAGGCGGCAGGAAGCGCGCGCGCACGCCGTCGGCGGACTCGAGCCTTTCCGGCGCTTCGAGCGCGAGGCAGGAGCGCGCCGCCGCGGCTGGCCCTGGGCCTTGCTGTGCGCCTTGGGAGCTTTGACTTGCGCCGCCCTGGCGTTGGCGCGTCCCGGCTTCGGCGGCCGTCCGGAGTATTTGTTGCTCGATCGCAGCCTGTCGGCGCGCTCCTGCGGCCTGCCGGATCCGCCCGCGCGCGGCCGCGTCGTGCTCGAGGCGGCAAGCGGCCTGCTCGAACTGCTGGCCGGATTGCCGGCCGCGGCGCGCGCGGAAGTCTGGACCGATCTGAGGCCGCCGGCGGACCTGCCCGCGCGCTTTCGTTGGAATGATGAAGCATTTCAGGCCTGCGCCGGACCGAACGCGGCCATTCTGGGCGCGCGCCCGGTGGCGGAGCGGCGTTGGAGCGTGCACTGGCAGGCCGAAGCCGGCACCGGCGCGCTGCAGTTGGTCAGCGACGCCGGCGACCGCGTCGCGATGCCGGCGGGAGAGGAGGGCGTCAGCGAGATCGAGGTCGGCGCCCGCGCGACGCGGCTGGAAATCCAGCGCGCCGACGGCGCGGCGCCGGACCGGCGCAGCGATCACGACTGGCGGCTCGATCCGGGCCGCTGGTCCATCCCCGCCGATTGGGATGCTCGCTGGGAGCGCGCAGCCGCGGCTGCCCTGCCCGGTTTCCGCATCCAGCGCGCGCCCGGAGCCCCGCCGGCGCCTTTCGCCGCCGATCCGCTCGCCGAGCTCACGGAACTCGAGGCCGTGGCCTGGCTCGCCGCGCGACTCCGCGCCGCGAGCGACGCTGCGCAGCCGCCGCGCCCGGCTGCGGAATGCCGCGCTGCGCCTCCGGCGGAAGCGTGGTTCGCCCGCCCGGCGGCCGCATCCAGTCCCGCGTCGGGCCTGAGCCGTGCATTCGGCTGGGCCGGCGCCGTCCTTCTTCTGCTGGCTTGCCTGGCCTGTGTGATACCTTTGAGGCGCAGCTCCGCCTCCCGCGGAGCCTTCTCTTAACCCCACACCCTCGATGCGCAACCTCCTGATTCCCCTCGCCTTTGGCCTCGCCGCGCCGGCCCTGCTCGCGCAGAACGGCAACCTCGACCAATCCAGCCCTTTCGGCAACGCCTGGTTCAACGGCGGCACCAACGCCCTCGTCTGGCAGGCCGAAGTCGCCTGCGGGAATGCGGGACTGCTCGAAGGATTCGAGTTGGAAATTCAAGGCGCTGCCGGCGCCACCCTGGACGTGTTCGTCAAAGTCGGACCCGGCTGGAACGTCGGCGCGCCGGCCTTCAGCAGCACCGTCACTTCCACCGGCACCGGCAACTGGGAACGCGTCTTCGTGGACACCAGCGCCGCCGGCATCAATCTCAGCACGGGCAGCCTGTTCGTGATCGAGATGGTCGGCAACACCGGCATGGGCATCCGCGGCCAGTACGACGCGCCGCCCGCCTCGCCGCCCTATCCGGAAGAGCTCTACCTCGGCGGTCCCGGCTGCTTCGCCGACTGCGGCTGGCGCATCGGCTTCAACACTTGGATGAGCCAAGGCGGACCGACGCTGACCAAGGCCGGTTCCTGCCCCGGTCCGGTCACTCTGACGGTGGCGGGCGCGACTCCGTCCGGTCCGGTGGCCATGCTCTACGGCGTGACCGGCAGTTTCACCTACAACGGCGCGCAGTGCACCGGGCTGACGATCAACGTCGGCCAGCCGACTCTGGCCGGCATCATCAACGCCAACGGCGCCGGCGTGGCGAACGTCAGCTTCAATGCCCCGCCCGGATTGTGCGGCCGCACGGTCGTCGGCGTGGACATCCGGAGCTGCACGCCCACGAACACGATCACCCTCTAGGCATTCAAACGCCAAGTCGGCGGGCGCGGTTTCACCGTGCCCGCCTGTTCTTTTGCGGTAAAATGTGGGGATGCACCTCCGCACCCTCATCCTCGCGCTGGCCGTCACGGCCGCGCCCCTGGCCGCGCAAAGCGCCTCGCTGGATCAGTCCAGCCCCTACGACAATGCGTCCTTCAATGGCGCGCTGCCGGGATGGGTCTGGGAGCAGCAGGTTCGCACCGGGATTTCCGGCCAACTGGCCGGCTTCGAGTTGCAAGTCAACTCCTACCTGCCCAACGATGCGATGACGGTCGAGATCGTGGACGGCGCGCTCGGCGCCGGCGGCGCGGTGCTCTGGCACGGTCAGATCCGCACCACGGCGATCAACGTGTGGCAGGACATCAAAGTCAACGTGCTGCCCGCGAACATCATCCGCACGGCCAACGATCTCTTCATCATTCGCATCATCGCCGACAGCAACGGCATGGGCTTCAACGGCAACGCCTACGCGCCGAATCCTCCGGGCTACCCGGAAGACTTCTGGGAGAACGGCGCCTCGCTGGGCGGCGGTCTGCGCCTGGGCTTCAAGACCTTCGTTTCGGACGGCCCGGTTCTGAGCAAGACCGGTTCCTGCCCGGGACCGATCGCCCTGACTCTGACCGGCGCGACGCCGGGCGGCGGCGTGGCCATGCTGCACGGCGTGCCTGGAACGTTCACCAAGCCGGGCGGCCAGTGCGCCGGCCTGCGCCTCAACATCGCGCAGCCGAGCTTCGTCGGCATTCTCAGCGCCAATGCTCTGGGTCAGGCCAGCATCAACTTCACGGCGCCTCCGGGCCTGTGCGGCCGCACCGTGCTCGGCGTGGATCTGGCTTCCTGCACTTCCAGCAACGGCGTGACGCTCTGAGCGGCTGAACCGCGCGCGGGGGGGCGCTAACCTGTTGGCGCCTCCTCGCGTGGAACTCGCCCTCCTGATCCTGCTCTGCGCGCTCGCCGGCGTCGCCCTGTTCGCGGCTTGGCGCGTGCTGCAGCGCCTCGACGACCTGGAGGAGCGGATGCAGGAATCCGCGCCTCTGGCCTTCCTGCCCGACCGCGTGCAGGCTCTGGCGCGCAGCCTCGAGGCCGCCGAACTGGGCGGCCTGCACGAGCGCCTGGAGCGCTTGTCCGAGGGCGTGGCCCGCGTCGAGGACCTGGTGGTGGCGCCTGCGGATAGCGGGCTGGCCGTCAGTTCCCGCGCCCAACTGGTGCGCGCCCGCGTCATCCGCCACTTGCGCGAAGAGGGCCTGAGTTCCATTCGCCTCCAGTCGAGCGACGCGGAACTCGAACAGGATCCGGCGCAGGTGCAGATCCGCGCGCTGCGGCGCGGCACGCTGCTGCAGGGCTCGGTCACCGTGGCCGGCGACGAGGTCGCGGACGTGCGCCTCGATCCGATCTACACCGCCTTCCCCTGATTTCCCCGATCCCGCATCCATGCATCCCGTTCGCGTCCGCGATTTGACCCGCTGCGATGGTCAGACGGTCACTCTCCGCGGCTGGCTCTACAACCAGCGCGGCAAAGGCAAATTGCTGTTCCTGCTGCTGCGCGACGGCAGCGGCATTTGTCAATGCGTGGTCAGCCTGGGCGAAGTCGGCGAAGAGGCCTTCGCGGCGGCGCAGTCGCTGACGCAGGAGTCCTCGTTCGAGGCCACTGGCATCGTCAAAGTGGACGCGCGCGCCCCGGGCGGCGCCGAACTGCAGGTCAAAGAACTGCGCGTGCATCAGGTGGCCGTGGACTACCCGATCACCCCGAAGGAGCACGGGCCGGCCTTCCTGATGGATCACCGGCATCTGTGGCTGCGCAGCAAGCGTCAAGCCGCGATCCTGCGCGTGCGCCACCGCGTGATCATGGCGATCCGCGAGTACCTGGACGGCGAAGGCTTCTACTGCGTGGATTCGCCGATCTTCACGCCCAACGCCTGCGAGGGGACCAGCACGCTCTTCCAGACCGACTACTTCGACACCAAGGCCTATCTGTCACAGAGCGGCCAGCTCTACGCCGAAGCCGCGGCCATGGCGCTGGGCAAGGTCTACTGTTTCGGCCCGACCTTCCGCGCCGAGAAGTCCAAGACGCGCCGCCACCTCACCGAGTTCTGGATGCTCGAGCCGGAAATGGCCTACGCCGGCCTCGACGAGATCTGCAGCACCGCCGAAGGCCTGATCCGCCACTGCTTGCGCGAAGTGCTCGGCAAGTGCGCGCAGGATCTCGCCGACCTCGAGCGCGATCCGCAGGTCTTGCGCGACTGGGATCAGCCCTTCCCGCGCCTGCGCTACGACGAGGCCGCGGTGCTCCTGATGCAATGGCAGAAGGAGGGCAAGTACGAATCCCAATTCAAGCCCGGCGACGATCTCGGCGCGCCGGACGAGACGGCGCTGGGCCTCCATTACGGGCGGCCCATCATGGTCACGCACTGGCCGTCGGCCATCAAAGCGTTCTACATGAAGCGCGATCCGCAGCAACCCGACCGCGTCCTCGGCGTGGACATCGTCGCGCCGGTGGCGGGGGAGATCGTCGGCGGCTCCGTGCGCGAAGACGACCACGATCTGCTGCTGCAGCGCATCCGCCACGAGAACCTGCCGGAGGATTTCTTCCGCTGGTATCTGGACTTGCGCAAGTTCGGCACCGTGCCGCACGGCGGTTTCGGCCTGGGCCTCGAGCGCACGGTCGCCTGGATCTGCGGCGTCGAGCACGTGCGCGAGTGCATTCCCTTCCCGCGCACCACCGAACGGCTGACGCCCTGAATCAGCGCGGGTGCTGCTCCAGCGCCCGGCGCGCCGTCCAGGCCAGGCCGGGATCGCCGGCAGCCAGGGCGGCGCGCAGCAGAGGCATGGCCTCGTCGGCGAGCAGGGCCAGAACCGCCGCGGCCTGCGCGTCGTCGGCGGCCTGGCGCAGGAGGGCCGGCCAGGGCGCCAAACTCAGCACGGGCGGCCGCGCGGCGGCTCGGCGCAGCGCCTGTACGCGCGGCTCGATCTGGCGCAGGCACTGCTCCTGATCCTGCCAGGAGGCGTTGGGCTCGAAGTTGCAGGGAGCCTCTCCCGCGCGGGCGAAGCGCAGGTCCAAGGCAGCCACGATGAGGCGCTTGGGCAATTCGTAGCGCCCGGCGCGGGCCCAATCGGCCCAGGGCGCCGGTTCGTCCAGCGCGGTGCCGGAGCGCAGGATCGAACGCGCCAGCGGCCACGCTCCCCAGCAGTCCGCTTCGAGCAGGCGCGCGGCGGCGGCAGCGCGCACCGGCAGCGGGGCCGTGCGCGTCAGCGCGCGGTGAGCGAGCGCGGGCCACCATGCGGGCGGCGCCGCCGTGGGCGCGAGCAGGCACGCGAGGGCCAGCGCTTCGTCGTCGCCTTGCACGCCGAGCCGCAGCAGCGCGTGGGCGAGCCGTCCGTCGCAGCCGGCCGCCAGCACGGCGCCCAGTTGTTGAACGGCGCGATCCGCCTGCGGCAGCCCATCCGCGAGGGCGTTGGCGCGCGACGCGTCAGTGGCGCGCAAGGCTTCGATCCGCTCCCAGGGCCAGGACTCGGCGCGGGCCAACGCGAGCACGGCATCCCAATAGGCTGGATCGGCGGCAGCGGCCTCGGGCGCGGGAGGAGGCGCCGGAATCCAACTCGCAGGAAGCGCTTGCAGGGCGAAGGCGCAGAGCAGCAGGCTCACGGTCAGCAGGCTAGGCGCGCGCAGAATCGCTGTCACCTGAGAGGCCGCAGCGCGTGGTGTGAGACATGACCGCACTTCTCGCACTCCTCCTGCTGCCGGCAGCACAGTCCGGCACCTCTGCTCCCACGGTGGTGGCGCTGGCTTCACCTTCGGCCGACACCGTCCTGAGCGCGGATCCGCTCTGCCAGGATCTGGAACTGATGCGCATGGCCGCCGGCGACGCCTGGGCGCGGCTCTGGCTGCCCGCAGGCGGCTGGCAGGCGCTGCTGGGCGACGCGGACCTCAACGGCAGCTTCGACGCTCCGGCCGGCATTGACGCGCTCTGCTGGGACAGCGCCGCCGCCGCCGGCAGCCGCAGTGTGCTGAACCTCTGGTTCTCTTCGGACGCCGACTTTCTCGGCTTCCAGGACGGAGACGTACTGCGCGTGAATGCCAGCGGCGCCGTGGAACTCGTTTATGCCGAGACGGCGATTCGCCAAGCCCTCGGCACCACCGCGGCCTTCGACCTCGACGCGATCGAGCGCGATGCCGCCGGCCTGCTGTGGTTCTCGGTGCGTGACGCCATCTCCGCCAGCAACCTCGGCCCGCTCGAAGACGGCGACGTGCTGGTGTTCGATCCGGCAGCCGGCACCGCGTGGATCCACGCGACCGAAGCCCAGGTGCAGGTCTGGGTGGACGCCGCCCTGCCGAATGCCGGAGCCTTGGGCGATCTGAAGAGCCTGGCATTCGATCCGCTGAGCAGCGCCCTGGTCTTCACCATTCAATCGCCGAGCTCCGCCGATGCCTCGGTCTTCAGCGCTGCCGGCGGCGGCAGCCTGCTGACCGATTTCGAGGAAGACCGCTGGGGTTTCCTGCAAAGCACCGAATTGGACGCCCTCACACTCGCGCTGGACGCTCCGACGCAACCGCCGGTGCTCACCGCCGAAACGGAAGTGGTCGCGCCCGCGCAGACTTTCGGCCTCAGCATCCGCCACGCCACGCCCGACGGCTTCCTGTACGGCATGGTCGGCTCGGTGCGCAAGTTGATCGGCACGCAGCGCGGCGGCTTCGGTTACGTGGCCTTCGACCCGGCCGGGCCGACCCGCACTTGGCCGTCACCGCAGTCCGGCTCGATGCGCGCCGACGCGTCCGGCGCCGTGACGACCAGCTTCACCGCGCCGTCGCTGCCGCCCGGCCACGCCGTCCTGGATCTGGTCTTCCAAGCCTGGGACATCAGCGGAGCGCAACTCTCCACGCCGGTGGTGGTGCGCGTCCTCTGAAGCCGGAGGAGCCCGGCCGGTATGCTGGATTCATGGGAATCGTCGGCATGCTGGCCGGGCTGCTGCTGACGGCGCAGGCGGCGCCGCCCGACTCTCTCCAGCGCGCGCTCACCAACACGGACGCGGGCATTCGCCAGCGGGCGGCCCGCGAACTTGCCATGGACGGCGCGCGCTGGGAGAAGTGGCTGCTCCGGCAATTGGGCAGCGGCTCGCCGGAAGAGGAGCGCGCGCTGCTCCTGGCCTGCGCCCTCTACGGCAGCCCGCCTTGCCGCGACGCTCTTCTCAAGGCCACCGAGCGCGGACGCAAGCCGGACACCCAGCGCGCCTTCGCCTTGTTGGTCTACGGCGCCCTGCATCCGGATGCCGGCCGCGATCCGAAGGAAGACTGGAAGCGCGGCGTCACGGCCTACGAACGCGACTGCCTGTTGGCGGGCCTGCTGGGCCAGGCGGGCCGCTTCGAGTCGGACGTCTGGTTCACTCTCGTCAGCAAGGAATCCGATCCGGTTGCTTCCGCCTTTCTCGAAATGGGCGATTTGCTCCTCGGACGATCGCCGCCGGTGCGGCGCGAAGAGCCTTTGTCCTACTCCGGCCGTTTGCTCACGAGCCTGCTGCCGCAGCAAACGGGTCTGGGCGGACTCGATGACGAGTCGAACGCGGCGCTCCCGCTGGCCTGGCGCGTCGCCGCGCGGCACCATCCGCCGCGCTCGCTTGCCGCCTTGCGCGCGGTGCCCTTGGCCGACCGCAGCGCCGCCGTCGTGCTCGCGCTGCTCGAAGTCCCCGAAAGTCAAAGAGCGGAATTGTTCAGCCATTTCCGCACCCGCGTGCAGGACCCGGCCGTCCGCGCCTGGCTGTGGGGCGTGGCGGGGGATCTGGGCCTGGACCTGGCGCCGACCACGCTGGACTCCTTGGATGCCGCCGAAGTGGTGGGCCTCCTGCATCTGGCCCTGCGCGATCCGACCGCCGCCGAGCGCGCGGCGCTGGCCCGCCTGCCGGCGGCGCGCACTCAGTTCGCCGCCGCCGCTTCCGCCGAAGCGCGCTTTCCCGCCGCCCTCGTGCTGGCGCTGGCCGGCGGCGCGGACGAGCACGAGCAACTGCGCCTGGCGCTCGAGAAATCCGAGCCGCGCGAGCGCCTCGACTTGCAGCCGGTGTGGAAGTTCTCCCAGCGCGGATTCGGCGAGCAGGGCTTGCAGCGCGAGTGGATCGCGCGCTGGGCACGGCGTCTCGGTGGCGGCGTCCAAGGCTTCCTGGACCTCGAGGCTCCGCGTTGGACGGCGTACGCGCTCGCGGGGAGCACGCGCGCGGCGAGCCAGGATCCGCGCCTGCAGCCGCGCGTGCCCGCGTTGGAGCTGGTCGTGCACGATCACGCCCTGGACGTGTCCTTGCACGGCGACGTGATCGAGTTCCTGCTCGGCGGCGACTACCGCTGGGCGCTGCCCTGAACGCTCCGGCTCAGGCCGGCAGGAGGGATTCGAGCAGTTGCAGTTGCTCGGGCGTGTCCACGTCGAGAAAGGGGCCCGGGTCGCCGCGCAACAGCACGTCGAGGCGGCGGCTCGGATCGCGGTGCAGCAGTTGGCGCAGGGACTGATCGGGGCCCAAACGCCGCGCCTCCTCGGCGCGCGCGCGCCCGAGCAGCAGCGGATGTCCGCCGCGGCCGCTCGGCGTCACGGGTCGCGCTGCGAGTGCATCGGGATCGGCGGCGCGCATCCAGGCGCTCACGACCCGCGCCGCGGCCTCCGCGCTCAGCAGCGGCACGTCGCAGGGATGAATCAACACTGCGCAGTCCTGGGGCACGGCGGCCAGTCCGACGCTCAACGAACTGCCGCGGCCGCGCTCCGGTTCGGGGTTGAGCACGATGTGCGCCGGTTCGGGAAGGCCGCGGGCGCGAATCAAGGTTTCCTCCTGCGGGCGCAACACCACGTGCACGCGCCGCGCGCCGGCGGACGCCAGCGCGGCCACGAGCGCGGGCAGCATCCAGCGGCCGCGGATCTCGAGCAGCGCTTTCGGCTGGCCGAGACGGCGGCCCGCGCCCGCCGCCAGGAGCAGCGCCTCGAGCGCGGGCGGGGGAGCGCTCATGCCAGGGCCGCGAGCGCTTCTTCCAGAATGCCGCGCACTTGCGCGAATTCCGCGTCGCTCGCCTCGGGCGGCGGACTGAGGCGCACGACGCCGCCCGTCAGGCCGAGACCCGGCAGCAGGCGGCTCGTGCACATGGTGCCGGCGCGGACGTCCAGGCCCGCGCCCGCCAGAAACTGCACGAAAACCTCGGCGGGCGCCGCGCGCGGCAGCAAGGCCAGCACGGGCAGGCGCTCGCTCCACGGCGGCGGCTCCGGCGGCAGCACCGCGAGACCCGGCTGCGCGCGGCACCAGGCTTCGAGTTCGGCGAGGCGCGCGCGCACCGGCTGCAAGTCCAGCGGATGCCGCTCCAGCCAGGCGAGCGCGGCGCCGAGTCCGAAGATGCCGGGATAGTTGCTGGTGCCCGCCTCGAGACGCTGCGGCAGTTCGCGCGGCATGTCGAGCAGCGCGCCCTCGGATCCCGTGCCGCCCTGCACCAAGGGCTCGGGATCTTCCTCGGGCCCGACGAAGAGCAGGCCGGTGCCGCGCGGCGCGTGCAGGCTCTTGTGCCCGGCGACCGCCGCGTAGGAGGCTCCCAGTTGGTCGAGATGGATCGGCAGAGCGCCGCCGCCTTGCGCCAAGTCGAGAATCACTTTGACATGGTGCGAGCGCGCCAGCGCGCAGGCTTCGGCGTAAGGCTGCACCGTGCCGAGCAGATTGCTGGCCACCGCGAAGGCCAGCCAATCCACGCGGCCTTGCTGCAGGCGGCCGCGCAGATCGGCGATGCGCCAGCGCCCGCTGCGATCCACCGGCAAGACTTCCACGTTCACGCCGCGGCGCTGCGCCGTGGCGAGTGGCCGCGCCAGCGAATTGTGATCCACCGCCGTGGTGAGCACGGTTTGGCCGGGCTGCACCGCGCCGTGAATCGCGACGTTCAGGCCGTAGGTGCAACTCGGCACGAAGATCACGCGGCTCGGATGCGCGAAACCGAAGATGCGGGCGGCGCTGGCCCGGGTCGCGAAGATGCGGTCGGCGGTGGCGCGGCCCAGCACGCCCCGGCTGGACGGGGGAGCCGTCAGGCCCTCCAGGAGCGCCTCCGCAACGCCGGGGAAGGGATCGGCCGAGGTGGCGGCGCGGTTCCAATTGAGCAGGCTGGACACCCGTCCAGAATAGGCGGGAGGGGCCTGCTGCGGCGGGTCCGCGAAATCCCCTTGACGGGGGAGCAACTTTGTAGCATCTTGGCTTGGCAGGCGGATTCCCGCCTGCTGCCCCCCTGTTCCCCCAATACTCCTTCGCGGAGTCGCAACATGAAATCATTCCCCCTCTCCGTCCTGGCGCTCGCGCTGGTGGCGACCCCCTCCTTCGCGCAGCAGTCGGGCTACGCCGACAACGGCATGCTGCTTCCGCCCGTCACGGGCAGCACCGGCACCGGCGGCCAGTACAACGGCGCCGGCTGCGGCACCGGCCTGACGCCTGCGGCGCCCTTCCTGGGCGGCAACAGCTTCGCTGGCAACATGGTTGACATTGCGCCCTCGGTGGACATGACCATCGAGTGCGTGGACGTCAACTGGAGCGTCGTGGAGTCGATCGACGTCGCCGTTTGGTGGTGCCCGGGCACCGTCGTCGGCAACGACGTCAACCAACTCGGCACCTGGCAGGTGATCTCGACCGCCACGGTCACTGCGGCTGGCGCCAACCTGCCGACCAACGTGCCGGTGACCGGCAGTCCGACCTTCCTGGCTGGCCAAACCTACGGCCTGTACATCCAGGTCGTGAACTACGCCACCACCGCGGGCGTGCTCTCCTACACGAACGGCGGTCCGAACACCTACGTCGGCACGCACTGCTCGCTGACCACCTACTACGGCAAAGGCGACGGCCTGACCTCCTCGACCTTCAGCCCGCGCATGTGGAACGGCAACCTGTACACGGACACCGCCGGTCCGCCGCCGCCCTCGCTGACCAAGACCGGCACCTGCCCGGGACCGGTGGCGCTCACCGCCGCGAACTGCACTGCCGGCGGCCCGGTGGCGATTCTCTACGGCCCCGCGGGCAGCTTCACCAAGCCCAACGGCGCCTGCGCTGGCCTGACCCTCGGCATCTCGGGACCGACCCTCGCGGCGATCCTGAACGCCAACGGCTCCGGCTCGGCGGGTCTCAACTTCAACGCGCCCCCGGGCGCGTGCGGAGTCACGGTGCAAGCCGTGGACGTCGCGACCTGCACGGCGACGAACACCGTCACGCTCTAAGCGCGACTCAGTTCGGCTCTGGCGCCCCGGCGAGCATTCGCCGGGGCGCCTTTCTTTTGATCGGAGCGCCTTGCGCGGCCGGCAACTTGACGGAATGGCCGCCAGGGAGCAGAGTGATTCGGGTGGATCCCTCGATCTACCGTGCCTTTAACCCTCCATTTCAAACTCGGAGTTCTCCATGAAGTCAATCCCCCTCTCCGTCCTGGCGCTCGCGCTGGTGACGACCCCTTCCTTCGCGCAGCAGTCGGGCTTTGCCGACAACGGCATGCTGCTTCCGCCCATGACGGGCAGCACCGGCACCGGCGGCCAGTACAACGGCGCCGGCTGCGGCACCGGCGTGACGCCGGCCAACCCCTTCCTGGGCGGCAACAGCTTCGCCGGCAACATGGTTGACATTGCGCCCTCGGTGGACATGACCATCGAGTGCGTGGACGTCAACTGGAGCGTCGTGGAGTCGATCGACGTCGCCGTTTGGTGGTGCCCGGGCACCGTCGTCGGCAACGACGTCAACCAACTCGGCACCTGGCAGGTGATCTCGACCGCCACGGTCACTGCGGCTGGCGCCAACCTGCCGACCAACGTGCCGGTGACCGGCAGTCCGACCTTCCTGGCTGGCCAAACCTACGGCCTGTACATCCAGGTCGTGAACTACGCCACCACCGCGGGCGTGCTCTCCTACACGAACGGCGGCCCGAACACCTACGTGGGCACGCACTGCTCGCTGACCACCTACTACGGCAAGGGCGACGGACTGACTTCCTCGACCTTCAGCCCGCGCGCCTGGAACGGCAACCTGTACACGGACGTGGTTGCTCCGCCGGTGCCGACCCTGACGCTCCGCGGCACTTGCCCCGGATCCATGACGATCGTCGCCACGAACTGCACTCCGGGTGGACCTTTGCTCCTGCTGTATGGCCCGGCCGGTAATTCGACCAAGCCGAGCGGTGTCTGCAGTGGCATCACCCTGAGCATCCGTCGCCCCAAGGTGGGGCCGATTCTCAGCCCGGATGCCAATGGCGATGCCGCCCTTTCCATTCTCGTGCCCGCGCATCTCTGTGGCCTGACCGTTCAAGCCGTGGACATCCCGACCTGCACGACCACCAACGCGCCGACCATTCAGTAGCGCAGTTCGTTCATAGAGCGTCCCGGCAGAATCTTGCCGGGACGCTTTTTTTGCCTCGGCTGGCTGCTCAGCAGCCGAGAGTGTCCGCCAGGACTGCGCGCGCGGCAGCCGGATCTTCGGTGCCGCGCACCAAGGCGCGGCCGTCGGCGAACAGGAAGACCTCGAGCGCGCCGACGCGGTAGCGCAGATGGCTGGGCTGCGCGCGCAGGTCGGCGACGGTTCCCGCCAACTTGATGAGCGACCTCTGCGCCTCTGCGGTTAAGTCGGTCCGAGGAGAGTTAACCGCAGAGGCGCTGAGGTCGCTGAGGTCGGAGGGAGAGGGAGAAGCGGAAGCGTTGCGACGACGCAGCGCGCGCGCTGCAAGCGCGACCGCGACGATCGCGGCCAGCGCGAGGAAGACGTGACCCGCGCGAGCACCGCGCGGCGACGGCGCGATCGCGATC